>CAZIGO010000005.1:27807-29317 GCA_964538595.1 uncultured Chitinophagales bacterium
ATGCGCGGTCGATTAAACGTTAAAAAGGGGTTGATTTCCCTGGGCGGGATAAAAGATTATGAGCACCGGCTGCTCAATGCGCGTCGCATTATCTTCGTTTCTTGTGGTACCTCCTGGCATGCCAGTTTGATCGCAGAATATCTTTTTGAGGACTTAGGACGTATCCCGGTAGAAGTCGACTATGCTTCGGAGTTTCGATACCGTAATCCCATCATTGACGAAGACGATATAGTAGTAGCAATCACCCAATCGGGAGAAACAGCCGATACGATCGCAGCTATCGAACTAGCTAAACAGAAAGGAGCCACTATTTTAGGTATCTGCAACGTAGTGGGGTCCACTATATCACGCATTACTGACGCCGGCTGTTACACGCACGCCGGTCCGGAAATTGGCGTAGCTTCTACTAAGGCATTCACATCCCAAATCACGGTCCTTTCGTTAATGGCTTTACAAATTGCCCATAAGAAAGGGAAAATTATAGAGTCCGACTATCAAAATTATATACAACAGTTACACCAAGTACCGGAAAAAATCAATAAGGTATTACAGAATGATGAACATATCAAAGAGATCGCTCATAAATTCCAAGATGCTCGAAACTTTCTCTACTTGGGGCGAGGATACAACTTTCCTGTTGCTCTTGAGGGCGCTCTCAAATTGAAAGAGATTTCTTACATACATGCCGAAGGGTACCCGGCGGCAGAAATGAAGCATGGCCCCATTGCCCTTATCGATGAAGAAATGCCGGTAGTGGTAATGGCTACCAACCAAAGTGCTTATGACAAGATTGTCAGTAACATACGAGAAGTAAAAGCCCGTAAAGGCAAGATTATAGCTATCGTTGAAGAAGGTGATGATAATATCAAAGATATTGCTGACTATGTCATCGAAATACCAGCTACCGAAGAAATTTATACTCCCCTATTGGCCAGCTTACCCTTACAGCTCCTGGCCTACCATATTGCGGTTCTTCGTGGTTGTGATGTTGACCAACCCCGTAACCTGGCTAAATCAGTAACGGTAGAATAAGTTTTTTCCCCTCTTTAACGTCGAAACAGTTTTATTTATAAAAAAAGGTCCACCTCCTTATAAGATGGACCTTTTTTAATAGTAAAAAGTACTATTTTACTTTATGGGCTTAAGGCTTAAGCTTCTTTAAAGCGCTTTTCCACTTCATCCCAATTCACGACGTTCCACCAGTTCTCAATGTACTTGCCTTTTTCATTTTGATAATTCAAATAAAAGGCATGCTCCCACATATCTAATCCTAACAAAGGAGTACCCTCTAAATCAGTGACGTCCATAATGGGATTATCTTGGTTCGGCGTATGTCCTACTTCCAGTTCATTATTATTGACGACGAGCCAAGCCCAGCCGGAACCGAAAACACTGGTAGCCGCATTAGCAAATTCTTCTTTAAAATTATCGAAAGAACCAAATTTGCTATCGATAGCATCAGCTAAATCACCGGAAGGCTCTCCTCCTCCATTGGGCGACATGATTTGCC
>CAZIGO010000006.1:0-13374 GCA_964538595.1 uncultured Chitinophagales bacterium
GCCCACCAACCCTATCCACTCTTGAATAGCATAGGCACCCGCTTTATCGAAGGGTTGATACTCCCGAACATAATAGTCAATAGTAGCATCGGTCATCGTATGAAAAGAGATATGGGTAGTTTCAATAAAAGTATGGTTGTGTTGTTGTGTCAACAGACAGACTCCTGTAATTACTTGATGGGTTCGACCCGATAAAAATTGTAACATGCTTTTCGCCTGATGGGTATCAGCAGGTTTTCCCAAAATTTGTTCGTTGCAAATTACCACTGTATCGGCTGCCAAGACTGCATCAAAATCATACCTTTCAATGCTATTTGCTTTTCGGCGCGCTAAATATTCCGGTACTCGGTCAACTTTCATTGAATCAGGATAGTTTTCTTCTATGGGTGAGGTGCGGACTTCGAAAGATATACCTAATTGTTCCAACAGGTCTTGTCGTCGGGGGGAGGAAGAAGCCAGTATGAGAGAGGGTGTCGGCGTCATAAATAGGATGTTGTCATATCGTCTGCACGGTAAATATAGCGCGATAAACGACTAATGAAAGCAATCCTGTCACCATAACAAATTTTAACAGAATGCTCAACCGGCTATACTGATATTTTTCTTCCGCCATCAATAAATATACAAGGCCTCCAAACAAGGGCAATATAACTGCTCCCCCTAAATAAATGCCCAACACATAGGAGCTTTTTTGAATAAGCAATACTTCCAAATATCCTAATACATATAAAAAGGCCAAAAATAAAATTCCGATGATCAACTTCGTTTTGTTTACCCCTAATATCACCGGCATAGTTTTACTTCCTACTTGAACATCTCCTGCCTGGTCTTCCACATCTTTTACCATTTCCCGCAAAAGAGAAATCATAAAAGCGAAAAAGGCATAAGCTAATATAATTTCCATAATAGCTTTAGCGATAGTAGGCAACTGGCGGGTAGTGATCAACGTAGTATAAATTTGACGTTCATAAAAACCGACAATCAGCACTACCACAGCAGACAAAAAGGCAATGACAAGATTTCCTACTAAAAATTGCTTTTTATAATGGGTCGAATAGAACCAGAGTAACCCGGTAATTACTAAATGAATCAACCCCAAATTAAAATTACCGACGATCCATCCTAAATAGATACCTAACCCTACGCCAATGATATTCCCTCCCATATATATCCGAAATACTGTCTGCTGATTAAAATAGGAGTGTAAAGGGACGTGGTGCGGATCATTGACGGCATCGGCGGGAGTATCAAAATAATCATTTATTATATAGCCTGCAGCAGCAATAAATAGCGTAGACAGGACCAACAGAAAAAATTGACCTGCCGTTAATTGAAATGGTATGGATTGTTGCGGTGCAGCATAATAAGGAGCGAGCACACAATACCGGATAAGATATTGGGTAGCTGCTATAATTAATAAATTAGGCCACCGAATTGATTGTAAAAAAATACCTACAGATCGCAACTATACGTTATTTTAATTACCAAATATGAGCACCATCTGCGGACCACTTGCCCTGTAATCGCAATACCTGCTCAATAATATCCCGGGCCGCTCCATGCCCCCCATTATGCGGGGAAATATAATGAGCATATTTAAACAATTCCGCCGCTGCATCATGCGGACAAGTCGCTACACCGACATGTTCAAAAAGGGGTAAATCCGTCCTGTCGTCCGCCATATAGACCACTTCTTTGTCTTGAATACCTACTTCCTTACATAGCTTCTGGTATACTGTCAATTTATCCGCACTTTGAGTAAATATATGATGAACTCCCATCTTCTTTAAACGGTGTTCTACACCCACCGGGGCCGCTCCTGAGAGCACTATTATTTTATAGTCTTGTTTTGAAGCCCATTGCAGCGCATAAGCATCCTTTGCATTTAAATGCCGCAACACCTTCTTTTGAGCTGTAACAACTCCCTTCCCATCAGTCAAAACTCCATCGAGATCAAAAATAAAAGTAGTGATCCCATGAAGGCGTTGAAGATAATGAGAAGAAGACGATTTAGAGTTTTTTTCTTTCTTCTCACGACCAGCTTCAATGCTATAAGTCATATCACGATAAACCTGCGCATACCGAGGATACTTTTTTAACAAATCCAGATGTTTATCAATCGTATCCCGATCGCCCCGGACTGCCGGACCTGTTTGAGCCGCTTGAGGACTTAATTCTTTAGCTTTATTAATCGTTTCTTCTAAAATAGGGTAAAAGTGTTCAAAACTTAACTGTTGTGACTGAAGTAGCTTGCGGGCGATCGCCAAAAGATGATTAGTAAAATTATTTGTAAAAACTGCGGCCAAGTGCAATGTTTGTAATTGCTCCGTTGAAGATACCACCTCTACCGGGTGATTTAATGCAGTAAACAAGGTTTGTAACTGGTTCACAGTTTCTTTATCAGCTGTATGCAGAAAAACCGGAACTCGTTTCGGCGGTAAGGGGCGCCCTTTGCTGATCGATTGTAATGGATAAACGACAGCGGCATGAGAGGCTATACTTGATAATAAATACAGCGGTGTCATACCCGATGTATGGGCAACGATGGCTTTCTCTGGTAGTGCAAGCTGAACAGCCACCTGTTCAATGGCATCATCACTGACCGCTATTAAGTACAGGTCTGCAGTCATCACCTCCCCTTCCATGCCAATTGCTTTAGCCTCGCAGTGTTCAGCCAGTTGTTCCACCTCTTGAGGAGTACGGTTAACAATTTGTAAAAGCCGATGTCCCCCGCTATGAAATTGCCGGGCCCAATAATGAGCCACATTGCCCCCCCCTATAATCACAATATCCCAAGTACCAGGCTCAGCCATAAATTTATCGTTGCTTTAAGCGGTAACGGCGAGTCAAACTGATCAAAACACCTCCCAGCATTAATATTAATCCCAGCCAAACTAAATTTATAAATGGAAAGACAATGGCTTTTAAGATAATAAATTCTTCCTTCCCTCCCCGATCTTTTACACCAATCGTCATCAATTCTTCCTCTGGTTTTATTTTAGTAAAGCGGAACTTTAACTCCAGGGGTTCTACGCGATCGGTGTATGTCTTTTGTTGTCCTTCCCGAATAAGATAAACCGGTTCAGCTCGATAAAAGGTATCAATGGCGGGTGTAGTGACTTTAAGATGGGCCCCTGCTGCCACATCTTCGGGTTGAGGCGAATACTGGGGGTGTTGGGGATCAGGATCAACTTTTTGCAGTATAGCCATAGCATTTGAGAGAAACAAAGTGTCCCCTACTTTCAAATCATAGGATTTAAATTCCGATTTATCTTTTCGTTTTTCTTCTTTTTTTGGAATAGAAGTGACATGGGTAAATAAGTCTTTGGTCAGATAGTGACGGGTAGCTGGACTGGCTACCATTTCATTCCGTTTATCAGTTTGTACATAGGGGGATAAAGTGAAAGTTTCCTCTACTTGACCGGTTGCTTCATTAACATATTGATAACGAACTTGAAAGTATGTGTACAAGGAGGTAGCTGTGTCTCCCAGGTAAGTCACTTTATAATCTCCCATCCGCTTGGGCTGGTTCTTATACAGCAACATATTAATCCTTTTTTCTTTTCCTTCATATCCCTTTCCAAAATCGATACCCATGCGATTTATAGAAATGGGATGTTGTTTATAAGAGGAGATCAATACGCCCACTAACAACATCCCAAACCCCATATGTGCTATAGAAGCTCCGGCCAATCGTAAGTTGCCAGAAAGGATGGAAATAATGTAGTTGAGGTTCGCCATAAAGGCAAAACTCCCTGCAAATAGTAATAGAGCATAGTGCCAGATAAATATTTCAAATAGGGCGACGATCAAAAAGGTCAGCCCCAACGACACAATTAAAGCTACACTAATCTTGCGGACAAAATACGAGAAAGAGGTTTTTTTATATCGAAAGAATTGTATCGCCCCGGACAATAGTCCCACGATAATAGCAATAGGCAGTTGCCACCTATTATAGTGAGGTATAGGATCAGTGGGAGGCGCTAAGTTTGTATTAAATAGCGAATTAATGACCGGGCGCGAGGTATCGAAAATAATTTGAAACGAGGAAAGAATTAATACGAGGGCAGCGATAAACATCCAAAATTCGCGGGAATAAATACTTTCTTCCTTCTGTACTACCGGTATCTCATTCCACCGACTTATCAATAAGATACTCCCGCCCACCAAAAAGAATAGCAGATATACTACTAATTGTCCCGACATGCCCAGATCAGTAAAAGCATGGACCGATGTTTCACCTAATATACCGCTCCGGGTGAGAAACGTCGCATACAAAATCATGCTAAAAGCTAGTATAAAAATGACAAAGGATGTTTTAAGTCCATGACCTGTATTACGAGCCGATAAAACAGTATGCAAACCCGCTAAAAGAATCAGCCAGGGCACAAGAGATGCATTTTCAACAGGATCCCAAGCCCAATATCCACCAAAGCTCAAGGCCTCATAAGCCCAAGCAGCTCCCATCGCTATACCGGTCCCCAAGGCTAAAACAGCAAACAATGTCCAGGGCAATACTTTATTCAGCCACTCTTTATATTTGCGCTTCCATAAAGCACTAATAGAATAACAAAAGGGAATAATACCGGAAGCAAAACCTAAGAAGAGCACGGGAGGATGGATGACCATCCAGTAATTTTGAAGGACGGGGTTAAGGCCACTGCCATCTTTAGGTATATAGTTGGGATTCATTTGAAAAATAGGGGCCTCACTCATGGCATCTTTCAGTAACACAAAAGGGCTGCTGCCTATTTTGTATCCAAAAAAATAAATACCCAAAACCATACTTGCCAGGAACACCTGCGCCGATGATAAAACAGTTAAGACCGTCGTTTCCCATTGGCGGGCCGTATATATAAGAAAACAACCTAAAACAGTGTGCCAAAAGGACCATAACAAGAAACTTCCTTCCTGTCCTTCCCAAAACGCCGCTATTTGATAATAAGCCGGTAACGATTTCGAGGAATGTTGCCAGGCATAGTGATACTCAAACATATTAGAGTTGATAATAAAAAACAACACACTCATAACAGCCACTACAGCAGCACTATGCACATAAAAAGCAGCTCGTCCCAAATACTTCCAGCGCTGTTGTTCCTGATCTCTACTATGTTGAGCAGAAAGAAGAAAGCTAAGAGTGGCAAGTAAAGCCGTCACAAAACTTAAAATGACAAAAAAGTGGCCCAGCTGTCCCGGCAGGTGATGTATATCCATCAATAACAATTGCATTAACGTTGCACTTTATCCTTACTGGCGACCACTTTTTTCTTTTTATATTTAGAAGGACACTTCATTAACAATTTAGAGGCGTGGAACGAATTATTTTCCATCTCCCCGACCAGCACTATTTCTTCCGATCGTTCAAAGTCACGGGGTTTCGCCCCATCGTAGATCACCTTTTTGACCTCCCCTTCTTTGTCCTTTAAATAAAAAGTAAAACGATTAGGGTTTTTTTCGGGATTGTATTGAAGCGGTTTATTTTCAGCTAATTTTCCGACGACATAAAATTCTTGGTCCGGATAAGACTGGGCTGTTGCGAAATCTTCATAAGAGCTGGATTCACTGACCATGCTAATGATCACCCCGATAGACAAAGCAATAATAACCAAGGCTATAATATGTGTCTTTTTCATCTTTGCAGGGTTAACTTTCCATCAAAAATACAAAAATTACCGGGCAACAGCATGGTAATAGCGTATGATTTTACTCATAAGTATAAAACAACGTGACTACCATAGTAGCCAAAAAAAAGGCTCTCCAGTTTTCAGCTAATACCGGAGAGCCATCAATAGAATAAGAGGTATCTTTGTAATTGATTACCGCGTTACACTGATCTTGTTGGTATACTGTTCTTTACCTACTTCCGTTCTTACAACATATACGCCGGAAGGATAATCAGCGGGCGATAATTGTAAGCGCTGCTTACCCGCCATCATATCTTCATGCACTAAACGATCTACTCGTTCCCCTTTTAAATTATAAACCGTAACCCGCACATCGGAGCGTTGATTTAAGGTAAAGGAAACATAAGCTCGATCTTGCATAGGGTTGGGGTAAATAAGAACACTTTCACTGGCCACCTTATCCGATGATTCATTGATTCCGGACAAACAGCGAGGCGTAGGCTCATAATCTGTGCAAGGATCATAATTCATAGCATAGAAGCCTCTTCCATGCGTAGAAGCAAACAATGCCATTCCTTTAGCGGGTTGAGGGTTGGGAATTTGCTCTAATTGAAAGGTGGGCACTGGATCCATTTTACCGTTATTCAAGGATACCCATTCAGTAGAATCACCGTTGGGATCGGTTGTGCGCCACACGCCAAACTCCGTTGAAACATAAATTTTATCAGAGTTGCGAGCATGTATCACTGCATCATAGGCCGGCATATTCGGTAAGTTACCGTGGATAGAAGTAAAATCCGGATCGGTAGTAGCTGCATTGGTGGACCGATATACCCGCTTATTAGGGCCACTATACTGCCCGACGGTAACGACCACGTGATTAGAATCCGAAGGATCGACAGCTACATTAGTTATAAAACCACCATTAGGAATTTGTTTCTGGTTAACCGATACGCCATCTTCTTTAACATCAAACTGATCTTCTCCCTGACAATTGATGATGTTATAGGAAGTATCTCCACCGCTTACATTCATAGTAATATCGCACCCCTGATGATAGCCCCATTGTAAATCCTTCATTCCATTCAACGTCATAAAATATCCATTCGAGGTTCCTACATAAACCACATTACCATCGGTAGAAGTAGCTACGGAACGAATATCCCCTGAAGGACTGGCCAGCTTAAACCATGTTGCTGAGCTGGTGGGCGTCAGGGCTTGAGGAGTTGCCCATAAATTTCTCGTTCCGACATAAAATACATGCGGTAAATAATAATCCTTCCCCGCCAATTTCATTGCTTTGGATTTTTTATATAAATACACTGTATCAGGCGGAGCGATCAGGGTATCAATCTTTTTTATCCATCCCTCTGTTATTTCCCGGGGATTGACATCGATAGCAAAAGAAACTTCTATTAAAGAATCTTGTACACGAAAATTCGGATTATCGGTTTCCCAAAGATGTATCGGCGTTACAAAATCATAAGGACCTACGTCATCGATAATACCATCAGACTGTTGATCGCCCTCTTGATTTTCTTTATCAATATGCTGATCCAAAGGGGCAGATTGAAAGGAAAGTCCACTGGTTGCCCAAAGCATACGCGGCCCCGTAGCAATATGGGCCACCTTAAAATCCGGGTTAATATGAGAAATAAGAGCACTTGCTCCATCACCGCCCAAGACCTGGAGAGAATTTTTTACGGTATTCTGATCGACATAACTCAAGAAATGCGTACCATTATCCTGAGTTCCTCCGATGACACGCCCTTTGGGGCCAACTCCTAATCCATAAAACTGCGTCGTCATATAATGTTTATTAATCTCGCGGTAGGTTTGCCCTTGGTCAGTAGACCGGTATACTCCTCCATCGTTACCGACATACATAATATCAGGGTTATTCGGGTCAAAAGTAATTTCCTGAAAATCAACATGCATCCGGTAAGGGGACGGACTAAAACCGGTAGCTTTCCGGCTCCACCCTTTGGATTTGGTCCACTGGTAGAAAAAGAACTGCCCGCCTAAAAATATTTTATTCGGGTTATCGGGCGTTACTTCAAAAGCATGATTATAAATTCCTTGATCACCATGCGGATTAAATTTCTCCGGATCCCCCGGTCCGATAATCTCCCAGCTTTGACCTTTGTCAGCGGAGCGATAAATATTATGCGTCTGCCCTAGACGCCCACCATTATTGACAGCAGCTAAGTAAACAATTTTATTGCTGGCCGGCGACGTGGCGAAATTTGCTCTCGCATAGCCGTTGCTACTAAAACTAGATTGCGGTATACGATCATTGATATTTTTAAAAGTATCGAGGTTGGGAGAAGCAAAAAATTCACCGGCAACCACCGCAAAAGCTTCCCCGCTGGGTAAGAAGGTAATGTCATGAGCTTGTCTATTCTGATAAAGTGACGGTAGAGCTGCAAAATTCCACGTTTCTCCTCCATCTTGACTTTCCATCAATCCTCTTTGGGTACCGGCATAAATATGATCTGCATTGTCCGGATCCTGGGCTATATCATAAACGACCGACCACCGGTTAGAATTCGAGGTGGTATCCGTTGCTGTGGCATCTAAATGCACAAATTTATCGGTTCCCTTTCTTTTGACATATATACCATTACCAGTATGCCCGGAGTTAGCTCCTGTACTTCCTCCTGGACCACCTCGCATACCAAACCCTTCCCCTGTTCCGACGTAAATATCCCCATCAGAAGCCTGGAACATCGTATTGACTGTCACAAAACCGTTAAAACTCTCTACCCGCTGCCAATTGTCTCCTTTATTTTCAGACATCCACAAACCACCAGACACTCCACCGGCATAAATGCGATCACTATTATTCTGATCCACTACAATGGCACGGGTCCGGCCTCCTTGGTTATCGGGTCCTAAATTTATCCATTTTGAAGCTTTTTGAACCTTGCCCCGCTTGGCTTGCTGTGCCATCCGTTTTCTTACTTGCTTTGCCGCTTTGACTTCTGCCGCTCGATTGACAGTATCCCCATAACGGACAGCTTTTAAATATTCCATGGCCTCCACAATACCTTCTTCCTCTTCTTCCTCAATGGCTTCTTCAAATTGAGGGGGGACGGAAGTGTTTAATTTTTCAGAAAACGTAAAATAATCATTATACCATCCCATCAAACCAACACCAACAATCAAACAACTCACTGCCGTAATGGAAAATATTCTTTTTAAATGCATACTTCTTAATTTTATCAATTTAATTTGAAGGCAAATTTACAAAATAAATGGATAACACAAAATGCCATTTTCTTAACGTTCAAATAATTCTCCACAACAAGTACTCATATTAATAACAAAATGAGAAAGAATTTTCGTTCCCTACCACTGCTTTGATTATTCAATTTATCATAATTTACAGAATATAACAAAGCTTATTGAGCATTCCCCTGTTTCAAATGAACACAGTGGCATTATTAAGAAGAATCCGGGTTAAAATATTTAATTTTTGCGCTGGCTCGGCTTCACGTGTTTTTCTGCGTGATAAGAAGATCGTACCATAGGACCGCTCTCCACCATATCGAAGCCTTTTTCCAGTCCTACTTCCTTATATCGATTAAACACCTCCGGTTTGACATAGTGGTCGACATCGACATGCATCTTGGTCGGTTGCAGGTATTGGCCGATCGTCAACACATCACATCCCACTGCTAACAAATCGTCCATTATTTCATACACCTCCTCTTCTTTTTCTCCCAATCCCACCATAATACCGGACTTCGTACGCATTCCCCCTTGTTTCAACTTACGTAATACTTTCAAACTCCTTTCATACTTTGCCTGGGGGCGAATAAGGCGATGGAGACGTTTCACTGTTTCCATATTATGCGACACTACTTCCGGGGCTACCTCAATAATCTGTTCGATACTATCCTCATCCCCTTTAAAATCCGGGACCAAGGTTTCCAATGTTGTTCCCGGGTTAAGCGCCCTGACAGCACGAACCGTAGCTGACCAGATGCGAGCTCCTTTGTCCGGGAGTTCATCACGATCGACGGAAGTGAGCACACAATGTTCTATACCCATAAGATCCACCGCTTCAGCGATGCGTTGAGGTTCATCCCAATCGATCTTTCCCGGCAAACCAGTGCTGACAGCACAAAAGGAACAAGAGCGAGTGCACACATTTCCCAATATCATGAAGGTGGCCGTTCCTCTTCCCCAACATTCTCCCATATTCGGGCAATTACCGCTTTGGCATATGGTGTTTAAGTTATACTTTTCAACAATGTCACTAACTTTACGATAATTCTTTCCCGTCGGTAATTTAACACGGAGCCAATCCGGTTTCTTACGACGTTTTTGCTTCTGCCGCTGCTGTTTCTTTTTATAAATTTCCTCTTTAACAGGTACATCTTGAATCATGACAAGTACTGATTTTTATAACTGATTTATATTACCACCGCCACCCCATTTGCACATCAATATACAAAGATGCAAAAAATTGTTTGTTATCAATAACTGTCATTATGGGAGCTTCCCGGTAATAGACATCTAACATAGCTCCTACTTCCACGGCTTTTATAAGATCATTATAACTAGCCCACTCGAAGTTTAAGCCGGCTTTACCATAAATACCGGGATGCGGTTTAATTTCATCCAAACCATAAGTAAAGCCGGAAGACCCATAAATGCGGTTAGGATTTAAAAAGTTATTTTCTTCAAGGGGTACTTCAGGATTGTATTTCTCATGTTTTACATAGCAACGATTATTAGCTGCATATACAATATCTAAATAATAAGGCTTGAGTATTCCTAATGAAGCTCCCCCTGTATATATAAAACGGACCTCTACTCCATTCTCTTCTGCTTTTTGGTACAGTACATTCATCCGTCCCAACCCCGCTCGAAGGGTATAAAAACTATTCTGTTTACCATAAACAAACGGGCTGGGAGAAGCATTATGACAGGTTATCCCAGTAAAAATATTATTACGTTTACGCTTTTCCTTGGGATGTTTAATGCCCACTAACTCTGCTTCTATAATCCGCTTTTTATGGATAGTCAATCGTTTACCGTGCCGGAAAGTAACTCCCCAACCTAATGTATTCAAGTTAGCCCCGATCACTACTTCTTTTAAATACCGTATATCCGCCTCATCCTCATTATTATCCTGAGCTAATAGGGACAGTGGTAAACACCCTATAAAAATCAAACAACAGTATAAATAATGCTTCAGCCCACACATATTTTAAAATTAAGAATTTTATTCTTTATTTGCCAGTAGGAGCACTATCATTAAAAGCGATCAATATGGAAGAATATACAATCACTTATACGGGACAACTCAAAACTACTTCTATCCATCATCGTTCGGGAAGTCAAATTAAAACAGAGGCTCCCGTTGATAATAAAGGAACGGGAAGCGAATTTTCACCAACCGATTTAGTTGCTAACGGATTAGGGACGTGTATACTTACTATTATGGGAATGACTGCCGCTAAACACGATATTCCTTTTAAAGGGGCCAAAGCAGAGGTGCAAAAAGAGATGGGAAGTCGGCCCCGGCATATTGCGAAAATTAAGGTATCTATACACTTTCCTGATTATGAATATACGGCAAAACAAAAAAAACAATTAGAAGAGAGCGCTTATCATTGTCCGGTTGCTAATAGTCTACACCCCGATATTGAAGAAGTGATCGAATTTAATTATAACAATTGATGATTATACAAAGGATATCAGAAAATAAATGGGATCAACCGAAGCTCCCATTATGTGATTAACTATTCGCTTCGGGAGATTCTATTTCTACCCCGGCTTTACCGAACTGGCCCGGGCACCCTCGCTTACGTTGGCAAGCACTCAACGTAAATAAAACGATCCCTAATATCAACAAAAATGAAGCTAACTTCTTTTGACCTACTATTTGATGTATCTTATTCATATTTTGCGCTTTATTCCCTTTTTGACAAAATTAGCATTAATAATCTAAAATAACAAATGTTTGAACAATTCAAATATCATGCTCTTTTTTTATACCACAAATTTTATACCAAAAAGTGAATGGTTGCAACGATAAAATATTAGTATTTCCTTATGAAAATTCATTTAATAGCCATCGGCGGCAGTGTAATGCACAATCTAGCGATAGCCCTACACAAGAAAGGTTATGAAATAAGTGGCTCCGATGACGTTATCTATGACCCGGCCCGTTCAAAATTACGAAACCATCAGCTACTACCCTCGCAGGAAGGGTGGGATCCTGACAAAATTTCTACAGATTTAGATGCTATCATTGTAGGGATGCATGCTAAACCTGGCAATCCTGAATTATTGAAAGCTCAGCAATTATCATTGCCTCTCTATTCTTTTCCTTCCTTTGTACTTGACCAATGTAAAGACAAAACCCGCATTGTCATAGCCGGTAGCCATGGCAAAACCACGATTACGGCCATGGTTATGCATGCACTGGCTTATTGGCAACGCGATTTTGATTACCTGGTAGGTGCTGAAGTCGAGGGGTTTCCCGCGAGTATCCGGTTAACGGAAGATGCTCCCCTCATTGTTTTAGAAGGGGATGAATATTTATCAGCCCCTATTGATGATCGACCAAAATTTTTAGTCTATCGTCCTCATATAGGAGTTATTACAGGTATCGCGTGGGATCATATCAATGTTTTTCCCTCTTTTGATGATTACAAACAAGCTTTTGTCCAGTTCATCGAGCAATTGCAAGGAGAAGGGAAATTAATTTATAATCAAGCAGATGCTACCCTACAGCAGCTAGTGGATTCACACACTCCTCCTTTAGAAGCTCAACCTTACACTGTTCACCCTCATACTCAACAACAACACAAGACATTTTTAAAGTATCATGATCAACTCTTCCCGATTCCTGTCTTTGGCGCCCATAATATGGAAAATGTGAACGCTGCCCGCTTGGTATGCCGTGAAGCGGGTTTATCTAATTTACAGTTTTACCAAGCGATGTCTACTTTTAAAGGAGCCCGCCAGCGGTTGGAACTGCTTGACAGTAATAGTATCACCGCTATTTACCGAGATTTTGCCCATGCTCCCTCAAAATTAACACCCACAATTGAAGCGGTCCACCACCAATATCCCGACCGAGCGTTGGTAGCAGTACTTGAATTACATACTTACAGTAGCCTCAACAAAAAATTCTTACCTCAATATGCAGAGACCATGGCCGCCGCGGAATATCCGGTAGTCTACATTAATCCTAAAGCCGCCGCCCAAAAAGACCTCCCCTGTCCTACCGAACAAGAAATCAAATTGGCTTTTGACGAACCGAACTTAACTGTCTTCTTTAGTAAAGACCAATTAAAGAAGTATCTAAAAGAAATACATTGGCCGCATAAAAATTTATTATTGATGAGTTCCGGTCACTTCGGTCACTTAAACATTCAGGAAATAACTAATTTTGCCTTATCTTAATTGAAAATAAAGGAATCCTTTTTTATGGAATTGCAATTAGACAAACCAATCACATTTATTGATATAGAAGCTACGGGGCTAAAAATTTCTAAAGCCCGTATTGTTGAACTCGCTTTATTAAAAGTTACCCCGCAGCAAGAGGAAAAGCTTAAAACTTACCGTATCAACCCTACTATCCCTATTCCTCCTTCCAGTACTGCCATCCATGGGATCCGTGATGAAGATGTCAAAGGATGCCCAACATTTTCACAAGTAGCCGCTGAAATTGCTCAATTTTTAGAAGGTAATGATCTCGGAGGCTTTAACAGTAACAATTATGATA
>CAZIGO010000006.1:13384-29081 GCA_964538595.1 uncultured Chitinophagales bacterium
CCTTTACTCGTCGAAGAATTTTTACGGGCAGATATCAAATTTGACGTAGAAAACCGCCGGTTAGTGGATGTTCAACGGATATTTCATCAAATGGAGCCGCGGCATTTATCAGCTGCCTATCAATTCTATTGTGACCGCGAGCTCACTGATGCTCACTCAGCAGAAGCAGATATTAAAGCCACGTATGAAATATTACAAGCACAACTGGATCATTATAATAATGACTTAAAAAACAACGTTGAATTTTTACACCAGTTTACGCAACAGCAGGACCGGGTAGACTTCGCCGGTCGTATGGTCTATGATGCCGAAACAGGGAAAGAGATATTTAATTTTGGTAAACATAAGGGGAAAAGTGTAGAGGAAATACTGGATAAAGAACCGCAATACTATGATTGGATTATGAAAAATGATTTTCCCAAAGATACCAAACGCAAACTTACACAAATAAAATTACGCGCCTTTAATTAGAACTCTTATGTTTGGTTGAAAATTCTTAAGCCCTCCTATTTTGAGCGACAGTATTGTCATAATACCCACTTACAATGAAATAAAAAATGTTCCTGCGCTGGTCAAGCATATATTTGAACTGGAAAAAGACTTTTCTGTACTCATCGTTGATGATAACTCCCCCGATGGAACCGGCGACAAAATAAAGTCATTACAAAAAGAGTACGGAAATCGTCTCCATCTAATGGAGCGATCAGGGAAGCAAGGATTGGGTACCGCTTATATTGCCGGTTTTAAATGGGCATTAGACGAGGGGTATGAGTTTATTTTTGAGATGGACGCCGATTTTTCCCATAACCCGGAAGATTTAGTGCGTTTGTACACAGCCTGTGCCCATAATGGCTACGATATGGCAATAGGCTCGCGTTATGTCACCGGCGGGAAGGTTGAAAACTGGCCCGTCAACCGAATCCTGCTCTCTTACTTTGCTTCGATGTATGTCCGTATTTTTACGTGGATGCCGATCAAAGATACCACCGCCGGCTTTGTTTGTTACCGTCGTCCCTTATTAGAAGCGTTGGACTTGTCCAAGATAACATTTATCGGTTATGCTTTCCAGATAGAGATGAAGTTCGCCGCCTGGAAAATGGGGTTTCGCATAAAGGAAGTACCTATCACCTTTATCGACCGAACAATCGGAGAGTCAAAAATGAATAAAGGCATATTCAAAGAAGCGATCTGGGGGGTTCTTCAAATGGCCTTTAAGGGTTTGACCACCCATTATTCCAAGCATACTTGAACAGCATAAATGGGTTTATCCGGCTATTCAAATATTTCCTGGATCATACTAACCCATGGCCATATTGTTGAATTTAAAAACTGGGATTAATTTATTTAATTAACAAGCAAAACTTATAAACCTTGTGAATCGATCGACGATTTATCCCATGTATATCGCCGTATCAGTGAGCGCTCTCCTGATGGTCGCCAAGTTTATTGCTTTTTGGATCACTGGTTCCAATGCAATCCTGTCCGATGCCTTAGAGTCGATCGTTAATGTAGTGGCTACCAGTTTTGCGTTATTCAGTGTTTACTTTGCCGCACAACCCAAAGACCGCTCCCACCCCTATGGGCACGGGAAGATCGAATTTTTCTCTGCTGGTTTAGAAGGTACACTTATTGTTACTGCAGGTTGCTTTATTATACTTAAAGCGATCTATGATTTCTTCTATCCCTCTCCACTAAAGTCTATGGAGCTGGGCATTATTATTACCGCCTTGGCCGGGCTAACCAATGGACTATTAGGTTATTACCTCATAAGAAAAGGACGTCAACTTAATTCTGTTACCTTAAAAGCCGACGGCAAACATTTGCTTTCCGACACTTATACCAGTATCGGACTTTTGCTGGGATTGGGCTGGCTTTACTGGACCCAATGGTATTGGATCGACAATCTATTAGCATTAATTTTCGGAGGTATTATTACCTATATGGGCTATAATCTCATCCGTGATTCTATTGCCGCCCTATTGGATGAGGCAGATCATCAAGTGCTTCAACAAATTATCGATGTTTTACAAAAGCATCGGCGTGATTTTTGGATCGACCTTCATAATATGCGAGTCCAAAAATTTGGCCATGCCCTGCACGTTGATTGTCACGTCACTTTTCCCTGGTACGCGCAATTAGATAAAGTCCATCACGAAGTTGAAGTATTGGAACGATTAGCGAACCGCCAAATGAGCCGGGAAATCGAATTTTTTATTCATGCTGACCCGTGTAAGCCCTCGCTATGCCCCATTTGTGCGATCAAAGATTGCCCGGTACGCCAACATCCTTTTCAACAACAGATCAAATGGACGCTGAACAATGTAATGAGTGAACAACATCACAATATTGATTCTCCTGCTTCTTAAAATTATTCCTTTTTTCATAGACAACCCTCGTCAATAACTCCATTGTAACCGTACAAAAAAATACTTCCCCCGACTCTGAAATGACTCTTCCTGTTTAGCAAAAAGCAATTGACTAATAACATCTAATTGCCAGTTTTCCTCAATAGAAAAATTTAGTTGAGGGAATATAAACAAAGAATGGGCCCCCGGGCTATACATGGTAGACAAACTCCCCTGGAAAATGGGATTAAAGGGATAACTTCCTTGCAAAAATATAGAATACTTATAGGGCAACAGATTTTTGGGAGAAATATCAGTTTGTATAAGATTTCCTCGTATGGGAGTGTTTTGCCCATTGCTGTTAAAAAGGAACGCACCGCTTATATAAAATCCTGATGGGAAAGAATAATCGATCATGGTAGTAGCCGAGATCACTCCTAACGTATCCTGGGGATCATGGTAAGGGTGAAAATAGGAAGCCTCTCCTTTAAAACCCGCATTCTTTATATGCCCCGCCCATCCTGATCCGATTACGATATCCTCATGTCTTATACCAGCTAACACCTGTACATCATAATTTTTAACATTCCACCGATACAAACCGGCGGCCACCAAGCTGTCAATATTTTCGCTAACCTTCAGGGCTCCCTCCCACCGAGAAGCTACGCCTGTAAAATATTGAAAACGAAGAGCATCACTGCCTTGCCGTTCTTCATAATCAAAATCAAAGTAGGAATACGTATTGAATATATCATTGGGATTCCACACCTGGCTCACCCCCCAATTGATGCGTTGACGTCCTAAACGAATGTTAAATGAGTTTCCTTTATAATCTATATAAGCCCGGTCGATGACTGAATGAGCAATCACCGAGCGCTTCTCTAACCAAAAATGAGAGAGATCCAACACATCATCATTTTCGTTGATCACTTCCGAAAACTTTGGAGTACGCTTGACGACCTCTCCATAATAAAGGCGATTCCGTAACTCTAAAGTTATTGATAGCGGATCAAAAGGATAAAAATCCGTGTTGATCCGGTTATGTAGTAGGTGGTAAGTGGAAATGCGATCTAAATCTTCCACCTGGAGAACTTGCATATTCTTAATATAACCATCACCTACAAAGGGCTCTTGTTCTCCTAACGGCTGTCCACTCCCTTGTTGTACTAAAAATATTAAAACACATAACACTTCCCCACAGTAGCGAAGAATTTTTAATTTTCTACTATTAAGCAAGAAGTCAGTCATACAAATGGGTATTACTCATCTACATTTTGAACCCTATCCTCATCAATTTTCCCATCAACTAATGTTATGACACGTCGTGCTCGATCAATCACACGTTGATCATGAGTAGAAAAAATAAAAGTCATGTTCTCTTCTTTATTGAGTCGTAACATCAAGTCCAATAAATCGGCGGTCGACTCCGAATCGAGACTTGCTGTCGGTTCATCAGCCAATACGAACTTTGGTTTTGCAGCTAATGCTCTTGCTACTGCTACGCGCTGTTGCTGACCGCCGGATAATTCATTGGGCCGCTTATCACGCTTATCTTCTAAACCCACCGCTCGTAATAATTCCATAGCTCGCTGTTGGCGTTCCTTTTTTTCCCGTTTTTGTAACTCCATTACGAAAGCCACATTTTCGATAGCCGTCAATACAGGGATCAGGTTAAAAGCCTGAAACACAAAGCCTATATTTTCCAACCGAAAATCGATGAGCCGGTTGCCGGTCAAATGGGAAACCTCCACTCCATTGACGATCACCTTTCCTTCGTTAGGGTGATCTAATCCGCCGATCATATTCAGCAGGCTGGTTTTCCCTGACCCCGAGGGTCCGACGATTGATGAAAACTCTCCTTTTTCAATTTCCAGACTCACATCATTAACGGCATGAACCGGTATATCACTATCCGGATTATAAACTTTATGAACATTATGGGTTTCAATAATACTCATATCCGTCTTATTTTTTTATACAATCAATTAAACTTTCCTTACTGCCTTGGCCGGTTCAAGTCGAAGTGCCCGTATGGCCGGGTACAATGCCGACAATAGTGCAACTCCAATTACCATGGCAGTTATTATTCCATAAGCTTGACCGGTAAGTTGGGGATATATTATCGTACTAAACCCATAAGCTTTTAAGCCTTGGGCAAAAGCCGACAGGTCAATTCCAACTTGCCCGGTATAATATATGGTACACCAAGCCAACAATAACCCGACCGGTGCCCCGACAAGGGTAAGGAAACATGTTTCCAGGGTGATCATAAAAAACACACGAATTTTATTCATGCCGATCGCCATAAGCATTCCTAGTTCGCGGGTACGCTCCATCACCGCCATCAACATCGTATTGACAATACCAAACGCCAAAGCTAACAGAATGATACCAATAAAAACATACATCATCTGCCCCATGGATTGGACAATCATTCGTAACTGAGGAGATAATTGCTTCCAGGTTTCTACTAACATATCCGGATAAGCTTGATTTAATGCTTTTGAAACCATTTCCAGCTTATTGTTATCTTTTAACAAAATAGCAATTTCGTGCATTGCTCCTTCCTGTAACCCCAATAACTTATTTAAGGTGTTGGCTTTGACAAAGAGCTGACGTTTTTCAAATTGGGTATTATTCGTGCTATAAATACCCGCTACTCGAAAGGAAGCAGCAGTCACCTGTCCTTCTTTGTCCTGAAAATTCAACACCAGCCTGCTATTTAATTGTAAATTAAACTCCTCCGCCAAGGCTTGTCCCACCAGAACAGGATTACGACTAACTCCTTTCAAGTACTTGCCTTTTGTTAATTTATCCTTTAACTGGATAAGTTGTTGTTCAGCTTCAGGTATAATTCCATTGATCAATACTCCTGTTCCTCCTGTGGTGGTGGTTAACATCCCTTGTGTAATCGAGCGTCCCCCAATCGCGGATACTTCCTTCCGCTTGCGTATGGCTTGTATTTTTTGTTCCCCTTCAGGTATAGTGTGTTTTACTATCTTTTTTTCTTGAAAGTCCGGGTGATGCATTTGGAGATGCGACGTTTTATTTTGTATGGCTTGTTGAACGCGCTGTTCTTTCATCCCCCAAGCGTACCCCATAATAAAAGTTCCGGCCCAAAGGCCAATAGCTATTGCAATGATCACCACACTGCTTCGTAATTTATTTCGCCAAACGTTTCGCCAAGCTATTTGAACTAGCATAAATAAGCTTTTTCATAATGAAACAATGTCTGTTGACTACTACATATCATTGTTGTAAGGCTTGTAAAGTATTCAAGCGCAAAATTTTTTGCAGCGGATAAATTGATAAACAGGCTGCTATAATTAAAATGGCTCCTCCCTGCAACACAAAGATGTCGGGATCCAATGAAAAAGCATATACGGGTTCCAAACCGAAAGCCCGATAGGCTTCTGCCAACTCTCCCGTTAAATACACCGGATGATAATACAGGTAAGCAATTAGAGGGGTACTCACCAAAATACCTCCAAGTACTCCTAATACAGCGATAAATAAGGTTTCTATCACTAAAACAATACTCAATTTAGTCTTCCGCATGCCATTAGCCACCATAATACCAAATTCTCGCTGACGCTCATTCATCATCATAAGGAGGGTGCCAAATATGCCAAATGCAATTACCACGTAAAGTACCGCAATGACTATCATTCCCCCGGCACTATCGACTTCTATAGCTTGTACTAAAGCAGGCATCATTGCTTTCCAGCTCATTACTTCATACCTATTAGTATTGATACTGTTATGAATTTGTTTTGACAACGCTGTAACGGCATCCGGATCTTTTATATCCAAAGCTATTGTAGTTAATCGTTGCCGGGCCCCATACATAGATTGGGCCTCTTTTAGCGGCAAATACATCATACTTTTATTCAATTCCGGTGAACCAAATGAAATAATACCTTTTACCGGATACTTACCAGCAGCACTCACACCATGGTACCCTTGACCTAATAGCACAACGGTATCTTGTACCTTTACCCCCAATCTTTCCGCCAACCTTTCAGCCAATAACAACTTTTGCTCCTTCTCCTTAAAATATTTTCCTTGAACAACTTTTTCTTTCAATCCAGTCAACTGCTGTTCTTTTTGAGGATCGATGCCCACTACCAGGCCTCCTTTAGTATATTGTTTATGAGAAGCCAAGGCAAAAGAACTCAACCGGGGCACCCACGATTTTACTTGTTCATGCTGTTCAATTTTTCGATAAAGCGAATCCGAAGGAATAAAGCTGTTATTTAACGATTTATTCTCCCAGTAACCCTTCTTGTGCACCTGAATATACCCCGAATAAAGTTCAACGGCATTTTCTATCATATTATCATACATGCCGAGTTGTAAGGAACGCATGCTTATGGCGAGGATAACAGCAAAAAATATAGAAGCTACGGTAATGAAGGTTCGCCGCTTATTTCGCCATAAATTACGCCAAGCCAATACAAAGTAAAACTTCATAATTGTTCTTTTTACAACTACAAAATTCTTTTAACGCAGCTCTTTCATCTTGCGCTTTGAAAAAAACCGATCGGGAATCTCAATATCAAACTTCATTTTCTCATACCTGATCACCGTTTTATGTCCTTTTTTATTTAATGGAATCATAGCTAATTTAGCGGGAAGCTGTCGTCCACCTAACGTTTTTACCTCACTACCCACCAACCGTTTTACGCATTGGCCTTGCTCATCAAAATAATCGGAACGTAATTGCAAATATTCATCTTTGGAAATATACATAACCACTTTACTCCATACTACAGCAGCATCAGGTTTTGGGACCAACTTTATTTTATGGCATTTGCGTCCCTCTAGGGTAGTATCCCCTTGTAGATAATGTTTATAATCCTCTACTAACGAGGCTTGTTTTACCAGGAAGTTATTTGTAAAATCAGTTCCCATCCAAGATTGCATCATCATAGAGGGAGGCAGCTTAATAGTACGTTCTATGCGAGGCTTCCAGTTCCAGACTTCTTCAGACCTTTTCAAAAAAGCGCTACCCGCTTCTTTTTCTGGAGCCGTGATCAGTATCATGGCATAATCTTCTCCCTTCATCCAAGTTTTAACCGACATTGAACGGCTCCAATTGGGACGGATAATATTAATAGTCATTTCTTGTTTTGAAGTAGTGCCCCGAAATTTATCATCAGCTTTGTGGATAATAGTTTTGGCATTTTGTGCTTTTCCTACCCCTCCGCATAATAATACGATTGTCAGTAATTGAGTTAAATATTTCATTTTTAGTCATTTTTATTTTGACAATATTTTTTGATCAAACTATCTCTTATTTCTTCTAATGGGAAATTTTCTTTCATAAGAATATACTGTACAGCTACCCCATCCAATAGAGCAACCAATTGTTTAGCCTCCTTTTCAGGGGCTGGATAATTAACCGCCTTAAGCCATCTTGTAAAAATATTATAATATCCGTTAATTTCATTTGTAACAAACTCTCTTACAAATGTAAACTCATCGACCTGCACGGCGAGTGAAAAGACCAATTCCCAAAAATGTACCTCTTCTTTAAGCATTTCAAAATATAAATGCAATCCTTGTTCTAACTGCTCTTCTTCCGGATATTGTTCAATCTCTTCCAAGATTTGACTCAATTCCTCCATCATCATCTCTAACACGTTCTTCAAGAGGTCCTTTTTGCTCTCAAAGTAATTATATAATAATCCCTTTGAGACGTCGGCTTTTTCAGCTATTTCGCGCATTGAAGTAGTATGATACCCTTTTTGCCCGAAGAGAGTAAGTGCCGTCTCCAGGATAATAGTGCGGCTTTCCTGTCGCATTTTTTCAAATTGCTCATCAGAGCGAGGTCCCATATCTATTTTTTTGACTGACCGTTCGGTCAAATGTATAAAAATTCAATTACTTTTCAAAGTCATTACCCCTTGCTCCAACTTCATTAGATGATGATAATTTTTTAAAATAATCTTCTAAATAACAAGTTCCGCGTTTGGGAGCGACCATATCACATTTCAATACAGTAAATAAAAACTCATAAGTACCATAGAAACTGACCGGTGTGAACCATCGTAATAAGAACAACACCGAGTTTAGCAAAGTTACAGGTATATAAGAAATGTCAGGGGGATTTTCAGTATATTTAAAAGCAAGTGCCGCCAATTCATTATAAGAGTAGACAACCGGCCCTCCAATATTAAGAGATGTTTTTTGACTGGTGAGCATCTCAATACAATAATCAGCCGCATCCTTACCATTTATAGGATTAATTTTTTGCGTACCGTCTCCGATCAAATAAATTTTCCCCTGGTGTGCCGATTGTAAGAAGTAAGCCATATCCGAGAAAAATCCAGTGGGGCGTAAAACCCCATAATTAAGCGAGGAATTTTTGAGATCTTCAACAAACTGTTCTTTCGCCTCCAATATTTTTAAATGCCGGAGTTTCTTTCCCTGAAAAGTTGAGACATACAAAAATTTCTTCACCCCGGCACTTTCAGCTTCCTGTAACAATTTTACATTAGCTCGATAATCGACGTCCCAAAATGTTTTTCCTTCTTGTTGGGAAGTTATACCGACTGTAGTAATAACATAATCCATATTTTTACAACACCCCTCGATATTATCTCTGCTCAAATCAGCTTCCACTATATCATCATACGGGATCTTTTTTCTAAGCAACTTTTGCTTGTTCCTGATTAATAGGCGATTGAAATAATTCTCACTCTTTAAAACACAAGCTATATACCCCCCTAAATAGCCTGTTCCTCCAGCTAATAAAACTTTATGTTGCTTATTTTCAACCACCTTTAACGATTTTTATTTATTTTTTGACTGACTGTCCGGTCAAATATACGAACACAATATAGTCAGTCAAAAGGCAATCCAATTTTTTAATAATATTCTTTCGCTCACCGGGGTAAAATCTCCAATTTTCTTTTTATTAAGTATATATTTGTTACCAATTGGAAGAGAAATTTAAACAAGATGCCTGATTCTTTTTCTGACGCCCGCATCGGATTCGGTACCCTTCCCGTTTTCCTAACCACGATTTGCACCATTTTGGGGACGATACTGTTTTTACGGATGGGATATGCTGTCGGCCACGTTGGATTTTGGGGAGCATTTACCATTATTATCATAGGGCATCTCGTGACTATACCCGCGGCATTAGCTGTGTCCGAGATAGCTACTAATCAACGGGTAGAAGGAGGTGGGGCTTACCATATTGTTTCCCGCTCTTTCGGCTTAACTATCGGCGGAACGATCGGTATTGCACTTTATCTATCTCAAGCGATTAGTGTGGCCTTCTACGTCATAGCTTTTTCTGAAGCTTTTAACCCTGTCCTTGCCTATTTACAAGATACTTATAATATAGCTATCGTTGATAATCGTATTATCAGTTTACCTACTATGGTGTTACTTTCTCTTTTAATGCTATACCGTGGTGCCAATGTAGGGATGAAGGCTTTATACGGGGTAGCCCTCATACTTTTTGTTTCCATAGCTATGGTTTTTATGGGCAATACAGCTTATGAACCGGAAGGTTGGCACTTTTTAAATGATAGCATACAAAATGGCGATCCCTTCTTTTATGTATTTACGATTATTTTCCCGGCTTTTACGGGTATCATTGTTGGATTAGGGTTATCAGGGGATCTAAAAAATCCGAAACGCTCCATTCCCTTAGGCACGATCAGTGCTACGCTTATAGGTATGGTCGTATATATTGCCATCAGCTATAAGCTTTCTCTTTCCGCCTCCCCCACCCAATTAGCTAATAACCAATTATTTTTAAAAGAAATAGCGGTCTGGGGTCCCATTGTTCCCATCGGCTTAGCTTGTGCAACGTTGTCCTCTGCCCTGGGATCTATATTTATCGCTCCCCGTACTCTCCAAGCGCTCGGCGATGATCGATTATTTATGTCGGCAAGAATTAACCAATGGCTGTC
Organism: uncultured Chitinophagales bacterium; assembly: GCA_964538595.1. Taxonomy (GTDB): domain Bacteria; phylum Bacteroidota; class Bacteroidia; order Chitinophagales; family CAZIGO01; genus CAZIGO01. The sequence goes on from CAZIGO010000006.1 coordinate 23,661, forward strand.
GTTTGGCCGTGCTGAGGATAATGAACCCTTTAATGCTTCATTAGTTACTTGCATTATCGCTTTTCTCTTTGTCCTCATCGGCGATATTGATCAAGTCGCCAAGATTATTTCCATGATCTTTATGCTTACGTACGGATCTTTGTGTTTGATATCGTTTCTCGAGCATTTTGCCGCTGACCCTTCTTATCGACCAACCTTCCGTTCCCGCTGGTATATATCCCTGTTAGGTGCTGTATTATGTTTTTGGCTCATGTTCAAAATGAACACCTTTTATGCCAGTTTAGCCTTAATCATATTAATGGGTATCTACCTATATCTTAATAAAGCTAACAAGAGTCGAAAGGGATTGGCTGAAATATTCCAAGGGGCTATTTTTCAATTAAGCCGGGAATTACAAGTTTATTTACAAAAGACCGAACAAGAGACAAAAGAACAAGAACGTTGGCGTCCTTCTATCGTTTGTATCTCCGATGATTCTTTTCATCGCTACGACGCTTTTAAATTATTGAGCTGGCTTTCCCACCGTTACGGTTTCGGTACGTATATTCACTATATCAAAGGATATTATTCCAAGGAAACTCAAGAAGAGGCCGATGAAAGTGCTGCTCGTTTGATCAAGCAAGCTGAGGTTACCAATAGTAATGTGTACATCGATACTCTTATCAGTCCTTCTTATACTACAGCAATTGCCCAAATCATCCAATTACCCGGTGTTTCAGGAGAAGAGAATAATATGTTACTGTTCGAATTTGAAAAGGGGAACTCCCAGAGTCTCACCCCACTTATTGAAAATTATCAACTGATGCGTACCGCGCAGTTTGATATTGGCATTTTGCGGTGTTCCAAAAAAGCGTTCGGCTATCAACATGAAATTCATATTTGGTTGACAGCCGCCGACTACAAAAATGCCAACCTTATGATACTCATCGGCTATATTATACTGGGCCATCCGACTTGGAGAAATGCTGTCATAAAGATCTTTGCCATTTACCCTCATGACCAATTAAAGAAACAAAAGCAACAATTATTGAAACTTATTGAAAGTGGGCGCTTACCCATTTCCGCTCATAACATCAATGTGCTTTCGAAAAAGGAACGGAATGAACGAGCGGTTATTAACGAAAAATCACAAGATGCGGACTTGACAATATTAGGTTTTAACCAGCAAACACTTCATAAAAAACGCGTTCAACTATTTGATAAATACGAAGATGTCGGGAATATCCTTTTCCTTAATGCCAACCGCGACATTACTATTGATTAAATATTAATTTAGAAATCAGGTTTCTGTAAACTAAATCAAAGGTACTCCTTGTTATTTAATCAATAAAACAATACAGGCACCGTTCAACAGGCTATACAACTCATTAAGGAGTCCGCATCAACTTACCGGTATGGGATTGCTGCCCGACTTTTAATTTATAAATATACATGCCCGGGCTTAACGATAAGTTAAGTCGATAACGATATTCCCCCACGGAATGTTTTCCACGTTTTATCCTTTTCACTTCGCGTCCTTGGAGGTCATAAATAGATATTGCAACGTCGCCGGGCTGATTCACTCTATACTTAAAATTTATGGTCTTTTTAAACGGATTCGGATACACATTCACCTTTTCAGATACAGTAGCCGTATTGAATTGTGTTCCTACGGTATTTCCAAAGTTAAAATCGACCCCGCTACTATTATAGATAACAACGCCATCAAATTGCGTAGCAAACCACTTATTCCCATCCGCATCAATAGTAATGGCATTAACATCATTGGAAGGCATTTTACTATTACTTTCTTTAAACGTTTTCCAATTGGAGCCATCAAAGCGTATAACGCCCGAGTCCATTGATGTAAACCACATATAACCAGCAGGGTCATAGGTAATACTTTTTATTTCATCAGTAGGTAACTGGGAAGAAGTATCTGTATAGACCTTCCACTCACTACCATCATAGGTAGCCAATCCTAATTCAGCATAGGTATTACCATCATTTATAGCGAGCCAAATCTTTTGGTTGGTTTTGTCATAGGCAACAGCATGGGCCCCTGAAGCGGGCAGACCGGACGTATAAAGACTATCATATACCACACTATTAATGACTGTATCCCCTTTAATGATCAAAGCTTCATCCCCATCGGCTACCCATATATGATTTTTACTGTCTACTGTTATGTCCATTGCACTTTGACTGGAATCATGTGTAAAACACCCTTGGGCAGTGGAAGTTTGTATATAATATTTGTTATTATAGTAAGGGCTTTCGTCAAATACAGTAGCAGCTACTACCTGTCCTTTGTTATCAATAGCTAAATCGTCAGCAGCGTCTGCTTTAAAGCACGTTCCTTCCCAATTATTATTCTTGAATTTCTCTATACTTCCTTGTAAATCAGTACCACTATGTAAGTAATAAGTACTAATCCAAGGGATGTTATTATTATCTACAATCACGTTTTCTATTTCTAGATACGGCCAGCCAAACCCAAATGTGTCATTTACCTTACTAGTATACTTTCCTTTTTTAAGTTTTATCAATCCTTCTTGACTACCAATCCAAGCGGTACTATTTGTTCCTACTCCTATATCACTAACAGCTTGCATCAAGAGACCGGAATTTGAAATATACGTTGACGACCAACTTGAGTTCTCATAAATATTTAAGCTATCTTTGGCTCCTATCCATTTTTTATTATCATTGCTCACATAAACTGCCGCCACATTGTTATCACTAATAGAAGAATTAGTTTGTTCGTAAATCGTCCAATTGCTATTCCCATCAAATTTTACAGCTCCTTTATCATTCGTGGCAAACCATTTATTGTTACTATCATCAAAGCTAATAGATAACACTTCATAATCCGGAAGATCAGAGTTACTATACGTCCAGGAGGACCAACTACTACCATCATATTTGGCCACTCCATCATTCGTCCCTACCCATACGTTATTATCCGAGTCATACTCAATGGCATTAATATAGGAATCGGGCAAAGAAGCGTCATATTGGGTCCAACTGGTATCATAAACATACACGCCGGAATACCGGGTTCCCAACCATACTTTTCCTTCCCCATCTACCGTCGTTACAAAAATATCAGAATAATTGTAATAATCTGTCCAATTCGTTCCATCAAACTCCATGGCCCCAGCGGGTGAACCCAACCATATATGTCCTGAATCATCCACGGCTACATCATATAAATTACTACTGATCATATCACTGTTACTTCCCGTATAGGTTGTCCAGCTGGAACCGTCAAATTTTGATAGCCCTTCTGAGGTGGCAAACCATTTGTTCCCTGATTGATCTATAGCAATACCATCCACTCCACTAGATGCTAATGGGGAATTTACTTCGTTATAAAAACTTTTATTGTAAGTGGTAGTATTAAACTTTACCACTCCTCCCGCGGTAGCGATCCAAAGATAATCTCCTTCCTCCTCGATATCATTAACATGCCGACCATCCGTCAAATTAACCCATTTTTGGGCCTGACTTGATGAACTCATCAATAATATTATACTAATTAATGCACAAACGAAGTAAATATTATAATATCTCATATTTTATTTTATGTTTTATCTAAATTAACGGACAGCTAATTATTATAACTATAAAATACACAAATGTAATATTTATGCCAAAAAATCACTTCTTTTTTTCCAAATAAATACCACAGCTCTCCCCCTATTGTAGTTCCTGCCGTTGTTCAATTTTCTCAGCCAATAAAGGATCATCGGGAGTAATCACCACCCATTGATCTTGAGATAAGGTAAGTAATATAAAATGCTTGCGTTGTGTGGCATACCATCGCATTCCTCCCAATGTCATGTTTTTAAAGTATCCAAAATAGCCGAATATTCCCCACACTCCCCACACCCGATAAGTATTTCGTAACGCTTTCCATTGAACCGACTGAATATCTTCAATCTGATTAAGCGGAATTTCCTTATTGAAGAGGGGGCGGTGAATTATTAAGGCCGTGTTCGATAATGAGTAATACAAAGGGCGATAAAACAGGATAATAAAATGCATTACCAATATCACACCCCCCAATAGCAAAAGGCCTATGTGCTTGCTTAAAAGTTGAGGTTGAGTAGTTAAATACAACAAGATCACAAATAATATAGCAGTTACCAACAATGTCACCACCAGGGAGAGAAAAATAGCTAATTTGTCTAAAGATGCTTCAAACTTCATAATTCATCAGTTATTTGTTTGACGCCAACACAGGCGCTGTTCCTGCTCCCATTTGATCCTCCCATTATCCAGCAACCATCGTAATGTATCGATGACCTGCTTCTCCTTGTACCCCTCGATATGCTGCATTATTTCCTCTAAAGTATGAGGTTGCTCCTGCAGATATCCCTTAATACTAGCTTTTACCTGCGAGAAAGTTTGTTCATTTAATTGGCTTTTATGCGCTTCCAGGCATACATCACAGATGTCGCACTTTTCAGATGTATACTCTCCGAAATAAGCTAACAACTGTTGACTACGACATTGAATGGTATTCTGTGCATAATTGATGACGGTTTGTATTCTTTTTTTGTATTGTTTTTTTCGCTGTTGTAAGTAGGCCGGGTCAATCGTTACATCTTCGGCAGGTAAGCGAGATTCTAGAAAAGTTACTTGAGCAGGTCCCCGGCAAGGGATGTAATCTATCAAGTCTTGTTTATCCAGATAGGTCAAATATTGTTCCACTTTTTCGACCGCTAAGCCGGTCCGTTGCGCGAGGGCTTCTTCGCGAATAGAGGTATAATGATCAAATACTCCTCCATATGAACGCAATAATGTTTTGATCAAGGGTTCGAACTTTCGATGCGAAACTTCAAACCGATAAAGTTCTTCCTGGCCCACCTTTACTTTTATTCGAGAACGAAGATAAGCCGTATCGGTTACTTTGATCCAATTATCCCGTTCCAGAAATTTAAATGCATTATGAACAGTAAGGGGATGCAGGTCAAACTTTTGAATAAAGTCCGACCAATCAAAAGTAAACGTTTCATCTTGTCCAGCACCGATAGCTAATTTAAAGTAATTGCCCAGCGAATGGTAAACACGGCGAATTTTGTCAAGCGTCGTAAAATTTAATTCCACCCGGCGTTTCAAGTTTTCAATGTCTTTTTCATCATACAATAATACAGCAAAAGACGTTTTCCCATCCCGCCCTGCTCTCCCGGCTTCTTGATAATACGCTTCTAAGCTATCGGGAAAATCCCAATGAATAACAGTACGCACATCCGGTTTATCAATACCCATGCCAAAGGCGTTAGTGCTCACCATCACCCGAATGGTATCATTTTTCCACTGACGTTGTCGCTGATGACGGGATTTTTCACCCAGTCCGGCATGGTAATAGGTGGCTCGTATATCATTTTTTTTAAGATGTTGAGCAAGTTCCTTAGTTTTCCGTCGACTCCGGAC
>CAZIGO010000007.1:0-2115 GCA_964538595.1 uncultured Chitinophagales bacterium
TACTATAAAAAAGAAGGCCTGTTAACGCTAAAAATATTAATAAAAATGTGTTGTATAACATTTTAGCGAAGAGTAAAGCAGTGGGGTTAATAAGACTATAATAATAAAGCATTTTTCCCTTTGACTCTTGCATAAAACTTTTAGCAACAGCATTGATTGCAGCGAACAGTAAAATAATCCAGTATAATGCATTCCAGGTGGGGGGAGCAAGGTGGGTAAAGGAGAGATATACAATAAAAACAGTAGCTATGATATAAAGTATAAATCCATTAAGTGCATAGCGCGTCCGCCATTCTAATAAAAACTCTGTTAGAAAAAAATCCTTAATATTTTTAAAAAAAATCATCGGGTGTTGGCACTTTGAAATATAATGGTAGCTGGAGACCAATATCGAAAAATCGGCTGGGAACTGGTAAATAATTGATGAAAAAGAAGAGGTTGGGAATAATGTTCAAATTAATTATTTGTATAAATATTTTTTTTAATTAGAGTAATAATTCAGCAGAAATTGTTGTAAATTTAAGTCAACAAAAAACGAGTATTATGAAAAAGATATTAGTAGCTAATCGTGGTGAAATTGCTTTACGAATTATGCGAACTGCTCGTGAAATGGGCATCAAGACAGTGGCAATATATTCAGAAGCGGATCGTACCTCACCTCACGTCAAGTTTGCGGATCAGGCGGTTTGTATAGGTCCCCCGCCCGCTAATCAATCTTATTTAAATATTGATAAAATAGTGAAAGCCGGTAAGCAATTAAAAGTAGATGGTATTCATCCGGGTTATGGCTTTTTGGCAGAAAATCCCGAGTTTGCTAAAGCAGTTGAAAAGACTGATATAAAATTTATAGGTCCGAAAGCCTATTCCATGGAGGTAATGGGCAATAAGTTAGCGGCCAAAGAAGTACTCAAACAATATGATGTCCCTTTAGTGCCTGGTACCGATGAACCCATTAGCGATCCTCAAAAAGCAGCGGAGATTGCTCATCAGATTGGTTTTCCCGTGCTAATTAAAGCAGCTGCTGGAGGAGGGGGAAAAGGTATGCGAGTGGTAAGGGAAGAGAAAAATCTTGAAGACCAATTGGAGCGTGCCATAAGTGAAGCAGAGTCCTCTTTTGGTGACGGATCGGTGTTTATAGAAAAATATATCGAGTCCCCCAAGCATATAGAAATTCAAATATTAGCTGATGAAAAGGGGAATATTGTGCATCTCTTTGAAAGAGAATGCTCTATACAACGACGTCATCAAAAAGTGGTTGAAGAAGCTCCTTCTCCTGTGGTGACCCCAGCATTACGGGAAGAAATGGGCCAAGCTGCTATTAATGTAGCAAAAGCTTGTGATTATTTTGGTGCTGGGACAGTAGAATTTATTGCTGAAACGGGTAAAAACGGAGAAGTGGAAGACTTTTATTTCCTAGAGATGAATACTCGATTACAAGTGGAACATCCGGTAACTGAATTGGTGACCGGTATAGATTTGGTAAAAGAACAGATAAATGTGGCTCGACAAGAAGAGCTGCGCTTTGAGCAGGAAGATTTATCAATACAAGGACATGCTATACAGGTGAGAGTATATGCCGAGGATCCGGCCAATAACTTCTTACCTGATATTGGTACCTTAAAATCTTATAGTCCACCTTTGGGACATGGTGTTAGGGTAGATGATGGTATGGAAGAAGGCATGACTATTCCTATTCACTATGACCCGATGATTGCTAAACTCATTACTTATGGAGTTAATCGAGAGGAAGCTATAGAGCGAATGTTAAGGGCTATTGATGAATATAAATTAAGTGGCGTCAGTAATACATTGGCTTTCGGACGTTATGTTATGCAACACAAGGCTTTCCGAGATGGTACGTTTAATACTCATTTCGTAGCGGAACATTTTGCTCCAAATAAACTGCATAAGCAGTACAAGGAAGAAGCTCGTATTGCTGGCGCATTAGCAGCTAAAGTTTTTGGTGATAAACAAGCGCGTATAAAAGAAACCCAGTCAGAAAATAGACGGGAAGCGCGGGGATGGAAAAAAACAGGGTGGCATCGTAATCGATTGCGATAATATATTGGTCATCTCCTTGGGGCCAATTCTAAAAGCCCTATCACATGCGGGAGG
>CAZIGO010000007.1:2125-28969 GCA_964538595.1 uncultured Chitinophagales bacterium
TTTTTTACATTATGTTTGGAAATTTAAGCGGTTTGATTTTACTGACTTAATGACAGAAGCGGGCGAACCCGTAGTTATAAAAAAAGTAGGTAAGCACAATATTCATAGTGGCCCTGATTTCTTATATGCTCGTTTAACTATCGGCAACACTACCTGGGCGGGGAATGTTGAAATTCATGTAAAGGCATCGGACTGGTTTAAACATGAACATCACAAAGATGTCACTTATCAAAACATTATCCTTCATGTCGTTTTTGAACAAGATACTGTTATCTCCGACCGGATTCCCACTTTAGTATTAAAGAATAAAATAGAACCGGCTATTTACAGTAAATATCGCGACTTAATGGAAAGCGATCAATGGATCCCTTGTGAATCAATGATTCATGAAGTGCCAGATCTCCATATTAAAAATTGGATGGAACGTTTATTAGTAGAACGTTTACAACGGAAGAACGAAGCTATTCAGCGAGCTCTTAATAAAAATAAAAACAATTGGGAAGAAACTTTTTATCAATTTCTTGCTCGGAATTTCGGACTTAAAATAAATGCTGAACCTTTTGAGTTAGTAGCCAAGTCATTACCTCTCAAAATATTGGCCAAGCATAAGAATGATCCTTTTCAATTAGAGGCGTTGCTTTTTGGGCAAGCCGGTCTGCTTGATTCTCATTTTGAAGAGGAGTATCCTAATAAACTACGCCGGGAATATAAGTTTCTCAAGAAAAAATACCAATTACAATCCCTTGCCCCCCATTTATGGAAATTTATGCGATTGCGTCCCCCCAATTTCCCTACTCTTCGACTTGCTCAATTCGCCCAATTAATATACCATTCCTCGCATCTATTTTCCAAAATTTTAGAAATAGACAAGATAGCTCCTCTCCGGGAATTGTTTTATGTAAAGGCATCTAATTATTGGGATACCCACTATCGTTTTGATAAAAAATCAAAAAAACAAGAGAAGCATTTGGGCAAATCTGCTATTCAGTTAATTGTGATTAATACCATTGCTCCTTTTCTTTTTATTTATGGCAAGTATAAAGGGAAACAGCATTATCAAGATCGAGCGTTACAGGTTTTAACCCAACTTCCTCCTGAGAAAAATCGTATTATTCGAAAATGGAGAGGCTTGAAGATGCCCATAGATTCGGCTTTTGATACACAAGCTCTTTTGCAATTAAAAAATAATTATTGTAATCAAAAGCGTTGTCTGGAATGTGCTATAGGGAATAAGATATTATAGGTAGAAGAAAGTATTCTTTTTAATGAGTAATTTGAGATGCCAATAACTTTCCCTATTTTTGATGTTGCTGAAATAATATAAAGGGTTCTCCAATAATTGTTGTTGAATTAAATCAAAGAGCAGCGGTATAGTGTTGAAAATGTGGTGCATTATTTGACGGTAAAATATTTTTAGTATTAATTAGCCCAGGTGGCGGAACTGGTAGACGCGCTGGACTCAAAATCCAGTGGTTCTTACGAACCGTGTGGGTTCGAATCCCACCCTGGGCACTCTTCATATCTTAGCCGTTCAGTTTGTTTTAAAATCTACCCGCCAAATTCCCCGCAAATCATTGAGTTCAAATCCTGTAGCTTGGTCATGAGGGTAAGCTTGACGGATAGCTTTTAAAGTAGAAGGAGTAATATTAGCTTGTGGTTTGCCGTGGCAATTTAAACAGAGTGCTTTTTTTATGATGATAGGGGCAAAATAGGTATGTCCTCCTGATGAAGTGGTGTCTATGAGCGGCTGTGGAGTTTGGTTACTGTCTATTTTCCGTAAATATCGTTGAATAATTTCCCTTTCTCTTCCTTCTGCTTTGTTTTGATGATTACGGGGTTTATGGGTGAGACGGGTTATGTTTACGCCCAAATCTTGGCTTAGCGAATCCGTCAAGGGGATAGCATGCAAGTTGCAATATTTAATGGCACTGGCCGGCCCGCCTTGGCGTACCTGACGTATTAATAAAGCTGATAAGTGTTGTTGAAATGTTTGAGTGATTTTTTTACCCTTGACCAATAGACTGTCCGTAGTAGAGGAAGAGTTGTTGATAGAAGTGGGGGAAGGAGAAGGAGAAGAAGAGGAAGTAGAATGATCTTTTTGGGAGGATTGACAAGCGATTAATGAAAAAAACAACGTAATAATAATCCAAGTTCGTGCCATAATGATAATATAGTATTCAATAGTGAAAATTCTAGTTTAATCGGTAATTTATTAACTTTAAGAACTATGGAAAAACCAGTATTGATAAAAAATGCTCATTTGGTAAATGAGGGTGATTGTAAGCCCGTTGATTTATTGATAAAAAATGGACGGATTAATAAAATCAGTTCATCTTCATCTATCGATTATGAAGGGGCTCGGGAGATAGATGGTTCAGAAAAATATTTATTGCCGGGTATTATTGATGATCAAGTACACTTTAGAGAACCCGGGTTAACTCAAAAGGCAGAAATTTATACAGAAGCTAAATCTGCTGTAGCAGGGGGAGTAACCTCTTTTATGGAAATGCCCAATAGCAAACCGCCAGCGCTCACCCAGGAATTATTGGAACAGAAATACCAAAAAGCTCGGCAAGTCTCATTACCCAATTATTCTTTTTATATGGGAACTTCCTACGATAACCTGGAGGAAATAAAGAGGATAGATCCGAAAAGGATATGTGGGCTCAAAATATTTATGGGTTCTTCTACCGGCAATATGTTAGTGGATGATGAAAAGGTGTTGCAAAAAGTATTTGCTGCCTCTCCCGTCTTAATAACTACTCATTGTGAAGATGAAGCAACGATCCAACAAAATCTCAAAAGGACAAGAAAGAAATATAAGGGTAAGCTGCCTATCCAAGCTCATCCGGAAATACGGGATGTTAAAGCATGTTATCGTTCTTCACAATTTGCTAAAAGGTTAGCCCAGGAAAATGACGCCCGACTTCATATATTGCACTTAACGACCGCCGAAGAGATGGATCTGTTTACCAATGAAGTGCCGCTCGAAGAAAAACAAATTACCGGAGAGGTTTGTATTCATCACCTTTGGTTTGACCATACTGATTATGCCCATCAGGGGAACTGGATAAAATGTAATCCTGCTATTAAGGCCCCTCGGCATCGGAAAGCTTTATGGGAAAGTCTACTAAATGATAAATTGGATGTAATTGCTACCGATCATGCTCCTCATACACGACGAGAGAAGAAAAAAGATTATGAAAATGCGCCGGCGGGTATCCCTTTAGTACAATTTACTTTACCTCTTATGTTACAATTTTATCATGAGGGACGCATTAGTTTAGAACAAATTGTGAAAAAAATGTGCCATGCACCGGCCCGTTGTTTTAATATTGAGGATCGCGGCTTTGTTCGCGAAGGGTATAAAGCTGACCTGGTATTGGTAGATTTACATAAATCTTATCCCATAACTCGTAACAATATTCATTACAAATGCGGATGGTCTCCCTTTGAAGGACAGCATTTTACAGGGGCCGTTACCCATACTTTCGTTAATGGAAATTTAGTGTATAAAAAAGGGCAGTTTAATGAAGAGAGTAAAGGGGAACGCTTGAAATTTGATCGGTAACCGCTTAAAAGGATATCCCTATATTAGTACTAAAATTTATTTTCAAATTAGGCGGTAGCATGGGTAAGGCATTCATTTGTTGCGTGATGTTTTGTTGAGTGATATGAGTGTTCCGGCGGCTGTCAGTACGTCTAAAGTTGTCCCGGTACCCTAAACCAGCATATATATCAAAAGCAATGGGACCTACGAAAAATTGTAATCCCCCCAATATATTGGCATTGATGAAGTTATAAGAAACAAACTCGCCGGGAAAATTATCAGAGGTACTATTAATGGAAAAATGGGGAGCAAGGTAGATACCTTCGGGACGTTGTTCAGCTCGAGGGAATAAATTGGGAAAAATATAAAAGCGCTGCATACCTTGGAGACGTAATCCGTTAATGCTTAGCTGTATATTAGGGTTATTAGAATTACTATTGATATTACTGATGATATAACTGGTAATAGGGCTTTTAAAAATATAAGATAAGCTTACCAATGAGGAAGTGATGGTAGACTGTTTTTGCTCATACATAAGTCGGAATTCACCGGTCAGTGGGATTTGACTCCATAATAAAGCTAAAGGGTTCGTTTTTATCACTTGTCCTCTATAGGGGACCTCTTGTAAAGTATCGCTAGTAAAACCCTTATCTTGTCCGTAGGTTTTATTTACAAAGTCTTCTCCACTGAAAAGTAAAAACAGGACAGTGAGTGTATAAAAATATATGATTCTCAATTCATCCCCATTTTGAAATTAATTGCTATAAAATAAAATTATTTAATAAAATTTTTAAGTTTAGTTCCTACGATTAATGGAACTCTGAAATGTAAATCCCATCTATAAATTTATCACCATAATAACTATTTGTTTAATTACGGCATCAGGTACATCCGTTCATGCTGCTTCTCCTAATTCCCGTACTTTTCCACCGTTTAAAACAACTTTTAAATCGGGATTAAGTGCTGTATACCACTTTCATTTTGAAAAAGCCGATTCTATTCTCCGCATCCTTCGAAAAAACTATTCTGATCATCCCCGTACCTATATATTAGATGCAAATTATCAGTGGTGGTTGCTTTTGAACGGTATGAATCGGGAAAAACGATTTAAAATATTGAGAAAAAAGTTAAACCGCAGTTTAGATTTGTTAAATAAAAGGGCTACCAAACAATTAAGCCTTGAAACTTTATATGATTATATAATTATCTATGCTTTTAAATCGCGTTTACAGATTTTAAAACAAAATTATTTTAAAAGTGTTTGGTTTTTAGAAGAAAGTGTAGATTATATAGAGAAAAGTTTGGGGGATGAAAGTGAATATCCTCCTTTGTATTTAACGTCCGGGCTTTATTTATATTTTATGAATTTTGCGGTCAACAATTACTCCTATATTTCGCCCTATGTATTTTTTATGCCTGATGGCAACAAGACAAAAGGACTACGCTACTTGAAAAAGGCTACCAAGAGCCCGCTCCCCTTTATACAGACGGAAGCCCATTATTTTTTATTGAAAATTTATTTGGAAACAGAGCAACAATACAATAAAGGGATAAAGCATGCGGAAATTTTGGTAAATCACTATAAGGATAATGTTATGTATCGGTGGTTGTATTATAGGTTATTAATAAAAACAGATTCTGAAAAGGCTAAACAAGTGCGAGCCGATCTTAAAAAATTAATCCGCCATCATACTTATTTAAAGGAGCAACAAAAGAATTATTGGTTGGATAAAATTCAAAATTACCCCTGATCTTCTTTTTATTTCGATGGGGTGCTCAGTTGTATTAAGTTTTTATAAACCTTACTCAACCTTTTTTTCTTCTTTTGTTGAACAATTTTTTTAGCGTTTTGTACCCCTCCAGAGTAATACCGGGCATACCAAGGTAAAACAGCGATAAGTGCATCAACAGGACTTAATGTATAACCCGTATATATCCCCAGTGCAGCTAATCCATAAGTGAGTATTAAAGAGTTGAATCCTGCTTTGATATCTCCCGCGTAAAATTGCCCTAAACCGGGCATGATCATACTTAATATCCGAGCTGTTTTAGGATTTAGACGTTCTATCTTTTGGATTTTTTTAAAGTTTGATTCGACTTGCTTCTTCAAATAGACAGCAGTATCAGGCAGTAATTCTTTAAAATGTTTCTTTGCTTTTTTAAAGTTGTGGTTGCCATAATAGGCAATAGCAGTGTAAAGTCGTTTTTTATGAAGGAGGGCTGCGGGTATCGTATCTGGTAACCCCAAAATATTTATTAAAGCCAGTTTAAAGTGCTTTTGTAAGAGTTGGGTGTGTACGTTAGCCAAGAGATAATTGTATCTTAAACTATCAGAGGAAGAGGCGTATTGGGCCCGTTCGAAGTACTTACCTGCTTTTTTATAGTTTTTTTCCTCTAAATAACAGTGCGCCATATGAGCATATATTCGCTCGCGCAGTGTGTCTTCCGTAAAAAAAGTAATCCTTTGGTAAGTTTTAATAGCGGCGGAATAATTGTGATTTTGGTAATAGTTTTCAGCTAATTGTAAAGTACGAGAAATATCCTGACCCAAAAGAGAAAAAAACAGCCCTCCCATCATCAGTAAGGTAGCAAATCCTTTCTTTAAAGTTGATTCATTATTTGTAGTGGCGATCCCAGAGCGCATTAGCTCGTTGTATATATTTTTTTTCTACCCGGTTATTGAATTGTTGGGCTGATTTAACAGAACCATAAATATTGCCAGCATAAAAAGTCAAACCTATGCCTCCGAAGATCCAGCCATAGGCATTATCAAATCCCCGTAAGCGAAATCCCCGGTAAGATTGCCAGGCATTTAAGCCTACCATAAGGAAGGAAAAAATAGCGTCTTTCAAGTTGCCGGTATATACTTTTCCTAAACCGGGAACTAAAGTGGATAATCCTCCGGCTATGAAGAGGCTGCGCTTTTTCCTGTTAAGTCCTTTTTTGGTGAGATGACGATAGCTTTGTAAGGGGGGATAAGCAGTGGTGTCCTGTTTTTGATATAATTTTTCGGCTTTGTCCCAGTTATGTGTAATAATGGATAAGTGCAATTGGGCTGTTCGTTTGATGGGAGGTTGTAACGTTTGGTTACTGTCGAGATAACTATGAATATATGATATATTCCCTTTCTTGAGATGGAGTGACATATACTCAAAGGCATAGGAAGGAGGGGCGATAAAGGGATTATTGTAAAACTGACGGAACCTTTTAATACCCAAGGTAGGGTTCCCGGATTTACGATAGGCTTTGATCAAGGAAAGTTTTATGCTATCGGGAGGGTGATCGGTTAAATGGAGGACGCGTTCATATTCTTGAGCTGCATATTTATATTGCTGAGTTTCGTAGAGATAATTGGCGAATTTTAAGGAGTTTTTATAGTCATACAGATTTTGACTCCTTACTAAGGAAAGGGAAAAGATCATAACTGTTAAAATAAAAAGCGTCTTCTTCATAATCCATGATTTTGAGTAGTGTCTGAAATGAATGGGTCATTCTGGATAGGATCGATATAACGTTGTTTCTCCTTATGAATTTTATACTTTTTGGTAGGCAATCCGTTACAACGCATAAGACGGTCACAGCCATTTAAAACACCCAGTAAGAAACCCTGCTTCTTTACTGCTTTTTTCATATATACGGAGCAAGAAGGGGTAAATGAACAATTGGAACCGTCTTGAGAAGAAATAAAGGTTTTATAGAACACAAAAAGGCCGGAGAAAAAAATCTTAAACTCACTTGTAGTGGCTGTGCTAATACTGTATTGCTTGTGCATGGGCGCAGGTTCCATGATGTTTTTTAATTTGTCAGCAGATTGAGAAAATGTAGTACTGACCATTAGCACCATGAAACTAAGGCCGAGCAGGGAGCGTATAATTATACATTTTATCCGGCTCATCTTCGTTTACTTTAATATTGTCAAAAGTAATAATTTTGTAATGAGTTTTACGGGGTACAAGGGTAGAATCTGTACTTGTTTGAGTGGTATCACTTATTTTGTTAATTCGAACCATACGTTGAGGAAAGTTTACCCCTTGAATAGTTGTGTAATTTTCAAAGAATTGTTTGTGAATGACTTGGTCCTCGCTGTTTAAAAATACGATCCCCGTTAATTTGTTGCGGTTTTGCTCCATAATGATATTACCAATATTTTTTCGGTATTTCTTAGGGGGTTGCCAAGTGATATAAACCTTTCCCTCTTTGCGCTCTATATTTGATATTGTAAAAGCCTTGTTCTTATTTAAACCATAATTTTGTAATTGCCCATTGAGGGCTAAGGCAAATATAGATAAGCGATTGATTTGCGGATATTTTTTCTGGACTTTAACTTTCTTATCTTGAATAACATAGAAAGTAGTGTCCTGGAACAACCATTTTTGTTTTTTGGGGAACGTTATGTTGTATAATAAGTTGTTAGTGGACTTATCATAGTAAACTTGCCCAATAAGGAGTTGGTAAGAGCTATCGGGTAAACGCTCCTTTATCGTTATATCCGCTTGTATTCGATTAAATGCTTGTCCAAAACCTTTTGTCGGTGAACTGATAATAAATACACCGACCACAAACAGAAAAAAAAATTGATACATAAAGTCTAATAAAGGGAAGACCTCCTTTTATTCTTATCGGAAAACGGGCTTTTTACTAATAGTAATACCAGCAGCCTGTTGAGCTCCAAAAAGCTGCATATGCGATATAAAATAAAGCGTAGGCAGCTCCACTAATAACACACCCTATTGCTGCGTTTTTGGTTTCCTCTGAACTTTCTGTAACCAACCATACAATCAAAATCCCCCAGACACCTAAGCATAAGCCCCAAACAATAGAAGGAATACCTGCCGGGGGATCCTCATCTGCCATTATGGTGGAAGCATTAACATTATTTTTTAAGTTCGCTGCTTTGACTAATCCCGGTTTTTGTTGTTTTATCTCTTTTATTGAAGTGTTAGGATGAGCTTTAACTTCTGCCTCTAATTGAGTGACACTTTTGAATTTTTGTTGCACCTTTTGTTTATCGTATTCGAATAATTTTGTTTTGTCAGTGGGGGTCCCAAAAGCGCTCAACACAATAGTGAGTAAAAAGCTGACGGTCAAAGTATATCGTAGAGTTCTCATAATTTACCTTTTGCTTTAATACAACGATGCTAATTTATAATATTTAGTCGTGTTTCAAAAATTTTTATGCGATAATTTTTGCAAGGTTGTGATAACCATAGGTGCTCTATGTATTGCTTATATTGCAAAATGTATTTTTTGAAGAATAGAGTATTACTCATTGGAAGACTGTATCAATTGAATGGCAATGTATAGATCGGGGTAGAGTAGTTTATGTTATAAAAGTGCATAGTTGATTCTTTTGTCTTAGAAATGAGCTGTGATAAAAAATATTATTCTTCCCCTTTGAATTTACGCTTAATATTTTCATGGGTCAGTTGATCTACCTGTTCTAATTGTTCTTTATAAATATCATTGACTTCTTTTTCAATTTCTTTTTCACTTTTTTCTTCAATACGTGCCCTCATTTTTATGTGGGATTCCAATAGGGTGGCTATTTGCGCGTTGTTTTCGTCTAATTTTGCTAGCATAAGGGCTATAGCTCGTTTAAATCCTTCTTGATTACTATCGGCATTTTGTTCTTGTTGACTCATGAATTTGGGTTTGGTTTAATATATATAAATAGTAAACAATGTTAACGTTAGCTATAGGTTAATCAGTTTACCAAAGTAACATACTTATTTGGAAAAGACCAATGATAAAACCTATCACGGCCCCTATAAATTCTACAAAGCGGAATTCTTTTTTCATAATACTAAAAAGTATAGCTTCCAGCTTATCAGAAGAAAATTGCTCGACTTTTTCGGCAATGATTTCCTCTACATCTATATCCTCTTGTATTTTCTGGGTGTAAGTGGTTTGAATGGTGGGTAATACGTCATCCAATTCTTCCATCAATACCTTTTTGAATTTTTGTAAAAGGTCATCGCTGGCAAAAGTAGCAATCATAGGAAACTTCTTGTTGAATCGATTCTCTATAAAATCGTCTACATGGTTATCTATCTTTGTTTTTACCGATTCGGTGGCATTAGATTCCTTTACGATATCTTTAATGTCATCGGCCGAAAAAAGTTCTTGGGCAATAATAGTGCCGATTTGTCGTGCAAAAGCTTTTTGTCGTTTGGGAAATACGCCCTGCAAAACAAACAAACCGAAATTGATCGGTTGTTTGGGATGAAACAACATTTTAATGGCTAAATAGTTGGTTATCCAGCCGATGAGGGCCGCTAAAAAAGGCAATAAATAAAGGGTCTTCATGATGGGGCATGATTTTTACTCCACTGTTCAGGATCTTCGCGCCAGTTTTGTAACGTCTGCAACAAGTCTTCGTTAATAATACCAAGAGTTAAAGCCTTTTCTAACAAGGCTTCGAAGTTGGAAAGGCTGAAAAATGTATGGTCGGCTTCACTAAAATTTTGTTGGGCGAGGGCTAATTGATAACTGAAGATAGCACCTACTTCTACTACATTGTAGTTGTGTTGTTCTAATGTATGTAACGCGTCTAAGCTACTTTGGCCGGTGGAAATCAAATCTTCAATAAGTAACACGTCTTTCTTGTCAGCTCGCTCTCCTTCGATTTGGTGTCCTAAACCATAATTTTTGGAGGAGGAACGTACATAAGTGAAGGGGAGGTAAAGTTGATCCGCGATGAGTGTGCCAAAAGGGATACCTGAAGTAGCTACCCCGGCTATACAATTGATCTCATCTTCATTATATCGTGTATGAAACTCTTCTATAAAGGCATTGATTATATTTTTGCGAATGGTCGGATAAGCTAATACTTTTCGATTATCACAATATATAGGAGCATACCACCCTGATGACCATTGAAAAGGATTTTGTGGTTGGAGCTGAATTGCTTTTATTTGTAATAAATAATCCGCTACAGTAAGAGATCGCTTCGATGTTGGCATAAGGTATCTATCAATTATGGCACAAAGATATAAAATTTTCGTTAACAATATTCCACTGATTTTAACGAATCGTCTGGACCAACAAGAAGCTCCGGGAGCAGTTCCATCTAACCAAGAAACGATCGTGGTTAGGTGGAAAGGTAATGAAAAAACGATCGAGGAATTGTTAACCACGTTGGAAGAGGGGGAAAGCGTGGCACAAGCTGTCTTATATAGTGAGGATTTTCAGCATCTTGTAGATATGGTGCATAGTTTTTTTGAATATTCGCGGGCTGCCGGAGGGCTTGTGATGAATAATAAAAATGAATTATTAACGATTTGGCGGTGGGGACGTTGGGATTTCCCGAAAGGAAAGGTGGAAAAAGGGGAAAGTGTTAAAGAAGCTGCGGTCCGGGAAGTGCAAGAAGAAACGGGAGTAAGGAATATAGAGATAGAAAATTATTTGGCCCACACTTTTCACACCTTTTGGGCCCCTGATAACAAACGAATTCTAAAACGAACCGACTGGTATGCTATGAAGGCTCCCCCAAACCAAGTATTTCGCCCTCAAGAGGAAGAGTTTATTGAAGAAGTAAGGTGGATGCCTGAAGAACGGTGGCCGGAGATATGGAATAGCATCTATGAAAGTTTGAAAATAGTGGTGACATCGCTATGGGGTGAAGAATACGTAGAAAATCATATACGTTCCTAGCTATTGTATGGATAGTGTTTTAGATACGCTGTCAGGTAAAAATTGGCTTGGATCTCCGTCGTTCATAATAATTTCACGGACTATCGTAGAACTGATATGGGAATATTCGGGTTTACTTAGTATAATAATAGTTTCAATATCGGCATTCATCGATTGATTGAGTTGGGCCATCGTTTTTTCGAACTCAAAATCGGCGGTGGTCCGGATGCCACGTAATAGATATTGAGCTCCGATTTCTTTACAATAATGAATTGTCATTCCTGTATAATCTTTGACCGTTACCTTGTCATAATTTTTGTAAATATCTTGTATCCACTTGCGTCGTTGCTTTATGTCAAAAAGGTAGCTTTTTTGTTGATTATTGCCGATACCCACTATAATCTTTTCAAAAAGCGGAAGAGCTCGCTCAATAATGTTAGTATGTCCGATAGTGATAGGATCAAAAGAACCGGGGAAAAGAGCGATCTTGTTCATAATACATGAATTTAGTCCGTTAACCGAAATATACTAAAATACGTTTTTCCGTAATTTCTTACCTCAAAAAGTTGATCATGAAGATCAAAAGAAAGACGAGGGGAATGTTCCAAGAAAAAGAACCCTTTGGGATTGATAAGTGGTGGATCGAGGACCAGGTCGGGCAGATCGGCAATATTTTCCATAGCATAAGGAGGACCAGCAAATACAATATCATACCGCTCGTTACAATTTTTTATAAACTCTATGGCGTCACTTTGTATGACGGTAAGATAGGGGGATACATTTAATTTCTTTGCCGTTTGGTTAATGAATTGTATACAACCAGAGTCCCGGTCAACAGCGGTGATATTTTGGCATCCGCGGGAAGCGAACTCGTAACTGATTGCGCCCGATCCGGAAAATAGATCTAATACAGTAATGTTTTCAAAGTTGTAGTAATTTTCCATGATATTGAAGAAGGCCGTCTTGGCAAAGTCGGTAGTGGGCCGAATGGGCAGCGAATCGGGCGGGTAAAATAGTCGGCTTTTGAGTTTTCCACTTATTATTCGCATAGATGCAGGCAGTATGAAGTGAGAAAATGATGGGAATATTTCTCTTTTAATTGTTCCATCCCTTTTGAAAATTTAACATTTGAGGGAGGTTCTCCGCAGTTTATAGTACGAATATATTGATGAATAGTTTGAAAATAGTAATCCTCCTTATTTATTTCCCCATATAACAGAAGCGGTGTTTCTTCTGGGTTCCAGGCTAACTGCTCGTAAACCAGCATAATATAGTACGCAAGGTCTTGGTATGAGGTATAGTTAAAAGTATTATATAAGAGGAGTTGTTTGTCATCAAATGCCCAGAGATGCAAATGCTGATTTAACACGTAGGCTGCTATTTGAGCTCTTTGGGAAATTTCTTTCAGAAAAAAATCAGTAGGAGGAGTGCCGGCATGAAATAATTTATAATTATTAAAATGATTGGTAAGTAATTTTTTTAAAGGAGAATCAATGGTATAGACGAGATAAGCGTTTAAGGGTTTGATATAATCAGCATAGTTAGGAGTGGTGTTGCGGGTTGTTATCCATTGCAGGTAATCCTTGTGATATTTGGAGCCATAATAGTTAGAGGGTATGATTGTAAAAGGTGCAGGTGAAATAGCTATACGGTTTTCTTTGTAAGATGATGTTAATAAAGACTCCTGCTTAAATATTTTTTTTAAGTAAGTAAAATTGTTGTCAGCCTGGGTAAACTTAAATTTTTTAAATTTTAGTAATTCCTTTGATTCGGAATGGATAATACTAATTTGTATTTGAAAGGGGAGGTAAACAAAGGATAAATAATAGTCGGTGCTATTTTTTGGGGAGAAGGACTGTGCGGTAAAATCTAATGGAGATGATATTTTACTCCCAGTTTCCGGCATAAATTGCTTCTGACATCGAACCAAGGGTAAGGGCGTGATCTTTCTCAATGAATTGTCGAGGTTGATCGTAGAGGAAAGTAGTATCGTAAGCTTTAACTTCAAATACAGGTACATCAACCTTGCTTTTCTTTATTTTACCGGCGTCCATGGCAAACGTCTTTCCCCGGGAGTAAGGTATATAGGGGAGGGAGTCAATAGGGTAGTCACTGGCAAATAAAGAATCCCGGACCGGTTTTAAAAGTGTATCCCGTCGAACTTCTTGAGAAGTATCATCTGGATTTCCTAAGACTTGAATTACTCGAAAAGTATCGGTCTTTAAGGTCTGTAGCAATGTATCAAAATTAGGAGCAAACCCCCCTTTTAAATTCTTAAAAGCAAACTGACATTGTTTGATCTTTTCAAGTCGTTCAATCACCGCTGAATAACGTTTTTGTTTTGCGTTTTGAAAGCGTATGGGTTCAGCGATGGTTTGATAAAGCATGTAAGCTAAGATGATGATAGCAATAGTAAGAAGCGCATTTATCATATACCGCATAAACAGAAATTATTTGTTGTTGGTTCTACTATGATAGTTCAACGAAAATACTGTCGTTAATGTGATACAATTATACTATTTTTTTAATCATTTTGTATACTTGAATGTATGTTAAATATTTTGAGATTAACAATAAAGACATTTAGCACAGGAAAGGAAATAGTATATGGGAAGCAATAGCTTGTCCCATAACAAGAACAGTAGGTTTATGGTAATATTTGATTAAAATGTTTTGATTCTTTCACCAACAATATATACTTTTATAAAAAGCATAAATAAATAATGGAGCGGTTAAATGTTATGGGTAAAATTTTAATAGTAATAGGAGGAATAATCATTTTAATAGGAGGAGTCCTTTTAATTTTTAACAAATTACCGTACATCGGGAAATTACCGGGAGATATTTATATCAAAAAAGACAATTTTACTTTTTATTTTCCCATAACGACTTGTATACTTGTGAGCATTGTGTTGTCCTTGCTTTTATATTTGATCGGTAAATTAAAATAATATAACGTGAAAACTGTAAACCCTTACAATAACAATACCATCAAAGAGTTTGATTGGCTCTCCGATAAAGAATTACAATCCAAACTTCATCAAGCAACCGAAACTTTTGACGAGTATAAACGTTCGGCTTTCCCTTTACGGACTGAATTGATGAAAAATGTAGCTCGCTTGTTAGAAGATAATACAGAGCAATATGCTAAAACGATCACAGAAGAAATGGGGAAGCCTATTGAACAGTCTATTGCAGAGGTAGAAAAGTGTATTTGGGTAAGTAATTATTATGCTGATAATGTGAAACTGTTTATGCGGGATGAAAAAATTAAAACGGATGCTACTAAGAGTTTTATCTGCTATGAACCGTTAGGGGTGATTTTGGGGGTGATGCCGTGGAATTTCCCTTTTTGGCAGGTATTTCGTTTTGGTGTGCCGGCAATTATGGCAGGAAATGTTTGTCTTTTAAAACATGCGCCACGAGTACCACAATGTGCCATTGCATTGGAAAATATTTTTAGAGAAGCGGGATTTAATGAGGGAGTGTTTCAATCACTGTTTATCAAAGAAAGCCAGGTTCCTACTGTATTAGAACACCAGGCAGTTCAGGGAGTTACGGTAACAGGAAGTGTAAAAGCGGGAGCTGCGGTGGCGGCTGAAGCGGGAAAAAATATCAAAAAATCGGTCTTGGAGTTAGGAGGGAGTGATCCCTTTATAGTGTTGGGTAATGCTAATGTAAAAGAAGCTGCTCAGCAAGGAGCTCAATCCAGAATGCTTAATACAGGACAAAGCTGTATCGCTGCAAAGCGTTTTATTGTTGAAGAAAGCGTTCAAGAGGATTTTGTCAAGTTATTAAAAGAGAATATAGGAAATATGAAGATGGGCGATCCCACTAAAAAATCTACTAATATAGGACCAATGGCCCGTGAAGAATTGGCTCAAAAGCTCAAACGCCAAGTAGATGAATCGGTGAAGCAGGGGGCTGAAGTGTTAATGGGAGGGGACCGACCTCAACGAAAAGGAGCTTTTTATAAACCCACTATCCTAACAAATGTAAAGCCGGGAATGCCAGCGTATGACGAAGAACTCTTTGGGCCCGTGGCCACTATATTGGTGGCGGAAGATGAAAATGAAGCTATAGCGTTGGCTAACGATACAGATTATGGGTTAGGAGCTTCTTTATGGACCACGGATAAAGAAAAAGGGAGGAGATTGGCCCGCCGTTTGGAAGCTGGTAATGTGTTTGTCAATAGCTTAGTCAAATCGGATCCCCGCTTACCTTTTGGAGGAGTTAAAAAGTCAGGTTACGGCAGAGAATTGGCCTACCTGGGTATAAAAGAATTTACCAACCATAAGACGGTATGGATTGAGTAATAGTCAGACTTATTTTTAATTATGACTAGCTTGGCACAACACTTGGCTCCTGTTTTACAGGATACTCGTTCAGGATCCAACCAATTGGTTCAAAAATCCCTTCCCCTTTTCCGTGAGCTTTTAGAACAAGGTTCCCTGCCACAACTCAAACAAGCCGGATGTCTATTAATAGAACAAAGAGGAGAGTTTGCAGCTCTGTTTCATCTGGTTAATGATATGCTTCTTATTATAGAAGATAGTCAACAAAAGACTTCGGTCCGCTTATTTGATTTATTATCACGTTATGAGAAACAAGTTAATAAAGTGGGGGAGCAAATAGCTTTGAAAGTCAAATCCTACTTTAATAAAAAAGAGATTACGCTCCTGACCCATAGCCACAGTAGTACGGTTGTTGATACCTTACGATCGCTGGCTGACGTCAAGCGGGATATTCATATTATACAAACGGCGTCGCATCCCGGGGGAGAGGGCAAAATACAGGCAAAAAAATTGTCAAGTGTTGGATATACTGTCACTTTTATTACGGATACGGCTTTTACTCCCTATTTAAAAGAGCTAGATGGGGTTATATTGGGAGCAGATGTTGTCACTGAAAATTATATAGTCAATAAAATGGGAAGTGCTCCCTTGGCTAGGATAGCGTATCACGAAACTGTACCCACATGGGTTTGGTGTGATAAAAATAAAAATATGCCAGCAAAGCTATATAAGGGAAGAAAAAAGGAATTCCCTACCCGAGAAGTTTGGGAAGATCCGCCTCGCGGAATAACGGTTAAAAATAATTATTTTGAAAAGGTTCCTATTACATACATCAATTATGTAGCCACACCTGATCAGGTTTATTTAAGCAATCAAATGAGGGCAACTATTCAAGACATAAATGTGGCGCAAGCTCTTCAAAATTTAAGAAGAAAACAGTGACACTAGCTAATGTTGATCTTCTTTCCCGGGTGTCTCTTGGGCTGATATCTTATGACCGGCTTTGTCCAACACGGTTTGATAAGTGTAGATAGGAACGCCTAATCGTAAGGCCAGGTTGATTGCATCGCTGGGTCGAGCATCGATTTTTAATAATGCACCGGACGGTTTTTGAAGAAGTATATTAGCATAAAAAGTACCCTCCTGGAGGGAGGTGACGACGATTTCTTTTAATTCAATATGGGTAGTATCCAATAATTTTGTAAATAATTCATAAGTAAGCGGTCGACGAAATTGATTACCTGATAAATGACGACTCACTCCCATGGCTTCACATCTCCCGATAACAATGGGAAGCATTAAGTTGTCAGGGTTATTATGTTTAGCTAAATAAATAGTATATCCGCCTTGCGGATGATCATTGAAACCTTCTACTTGCAAGCGTATTTTATCCTTCCCTTCCCATTGATTAGAGGTAATATTATAGGTTTGGGTTGTGTCCGGATCAGCTTCCGTGTTTTTATTAATAGGAGAAGCGGATTGTAACGGGGATCCCAATAAACAGGCGTGATATAAGAGCAAAATGATTGAAACTATAAAAATCTCTAAACGAAGCATCAGATCAATTTATGATATTCAGTTAAGATAGGATTTTTTAGAGAAAATCAAGTTTGATTATCAACTTTAAGCGTATTAACGCCATTGAGGAGGGAAGAGATAGGCAGCTCCGTAAGCATAATAGGTAAAATATAAATAATACATAAGACTAAATGTGATGATATAAAAGATCAAAAGCCCTGTTCCACCTCCTGTTTTGCGGGACCCTTTGTGAGCTTTTACAAATAATGATTTGATCCAGGGCGCGAGGTAAGTAGTGGTTAAGGCAAATCCCGCGCCGTATAAAACGATCATGATAAGGGTTTGTATATGTATGTTGTGGTAATATTGTTGAACTTTGTAATCAGCCATTACTTCAAGAATATTGACAAGAAGAAGGGTAATGGGTAATATAAAATAAGTTTGATATCGGCGGGGAAATAAGCGCATGGTTAATAGAGACTATATATTTTTTATTGAAAAAAATTAAATAACGCAATTTTTTGTTAATGGAAAGAACAGGAGATCACATTTTAAAAAGAAGGGCAGAAAGGGATTTAATGAGCCTTAACTTCGTCCACTAAATCTTGCAATTTGTCTTTGGCATCTCCAAACAGCATTTTAGTTTTATCATGAAAGAACAGTTTATTTTGAATTCCTGCATATCCCGGGCTCATGCTTCGCTTTATAACAATAATATTTTCCGCCTCTAATACGTGCAGTATGGGCATCCCATAAATCGGACTACCGGGGTCCTCATCTGCAGCGGGGTTAGTTACATCATTGGCCCCTACTACCACAGCAACATCAGTGTTCTTTAGGGCTTCATTTGCGTCCTCTAACTCCAGCAACTTATCGTAGGGGACATCGGCTTCTGCCAGCAATACATTCATATGTCCCGGCATTCTACCGGCGACGGGATGGATAGCTTACTTCAACATTTTTATCTGTCAATAATTGATCTAATTCGTGACAAATATGTTGAGCTTGAGCTACGGCCAATCCATAACCGGGAATAATCATGACTCGGCCAGAATAGCTGAGCATCACGCCCACGTCAGTGGCAGTAGTTTCTTTGACAGAACCTTCTTCCTCATCACTGGCCGTAGCAGCACCTCCTCCAAAAGCTCCAATAATCACGCTCATGAGTGAACGATTCATGGCGTTACACATCAGAACGGTCAATATGCTGCCTGCCGCACCTACTAATATGCCGCCGGTAACCATTACCATATTAGCATACATGAAGCCAGCTAAAGCTGCTGCCATACCAGTAAAGGAATTGAGTAGAGAAATGACGACGGGCATATCAGCACCTCCAATAGGCATGACAAAGAAAATTCCGTAGAGCAAGGAAAGCCCGAAGACGAGTAAAACTAAGGGCATATGGGCGGTAGGGAGTGTCATGATATAAATATCTAAACCAATAATACTTATTAAGAGCAGCGGATTGATGACTAATTGGCCAGGAAGTGAAATATCCCCAATTTTCCCTTCTAACTTTCCATAGGCGATAACACTGCCTGAAAAAGCTACGCAGCCCACTAATATACCAGCTAAAATAATGGCTACGGTGGCATTCATCATATCTCCATGAGGGCTACAGATACCGGCCTCGAGCGGGCATTGTAAAAATTCGACAAGGGAGATTACTCCCACACAAGCGGCTCCCATCCCGTTAAAGAAAGAAACCATTTGGGGCATGGCGGTCATCTTTACTTTAAGTGCCATCGTTGTTCCCAGCAAGGTTCCGATAATTAATCCCCCCAAAATCCATAAGTAATTGCCTTGTACTGATTCATGAAAGAATATGGTAGCGATTATAGCAATTCCCATACCTATACCGGCAATGAAATTACCACGGCGCGCCGACTCGGGGTGGCTTAACATCTTCAATCCTAAAATAAAAGTGATTGCCGCTATCAGATAACTGATTTCGAGGATATAAGCTTCCATAAATAGAGGTTAGTTTTTCTTCTTTTTAAACATATGGAGCATACGGTCAGTAACTACAAATCCGCCAACTACATTTAGGGTTCCTAATATAACGGATAAACATCCCAATGTAAGTAAAAGGTATTCATCGGAAGGCGCATGTCCCATGGCAATGATAGCTCCTACGAGTACAACACCATGGATAGCATTGGCTCCCGACATAAGGGGAGTGTGTAGTACAGAGGGGACGTTGGAGATGACTTCAAACCCCAAAAATATGCCAAATGCTATAATGTATAATAGTAAGAGGGTGACAATATAAAAAGAGTTGTTTTGTATTAATTCTGTAATAAATTCATCCATACCTTATGAGTTTATTATGATTTGATTGCTTCCTGCAGCTCTTTATTCACCACTTCTCCATCATGGGTTATACAACAACCTTGGAGAATCTTATCGTCAAGGTCAATTTGGAAATTTCCATCCTCTGTAAACTCTTTGAGTAAGTTGGTAATATTTTTACCGAATAACCGGCTGGCATCCAATGATACTGTACTGGGCAAGTTGGAGTTACCGATAATTGTTACCCCTTCGTGTTCTATTGTTTCATTTTCGCGTGTCACTTCGCAATTCCCCCCTGTACTGGCAGCCAAGTCAACGATAACTGACCCCGTTTTCATGGAGTTTACAGTGTCTTTTTTCACTAATACAGGGGCTTTTTTGCCGGGTATTTGAGCAGTGGTAATAATTACATTAGATTGTTGAGCATGTTCTTGCACCATTTGCTGTTGTTTCTTCTTAAACTCCTCCGATTGTTCTACAGCATATCCTCCCGCTTCCGATTCCTTAGCCCCCTCTACTTCTATAAAGTTAGCCCCTAAACTTTCTACCTCTTCTTTAACCTCTGATCGCACATCAAATGCTTCTACTACAGCTCCTAGCCGGTTGGCAGTAGCTATAGCTTGCAATCCTGCTACACCCGCTCCTAAAACCAATACTCTCGCCGGGGGAATACTGCCGGCAGCCGTCGTCATCATAGGAAAGTATTTTGGTAAGTAACTGGCGGCCAGGATAGTGGCTTTATAACCAGCAATGCTGGCTTGGGAAGATAACACATCCATCGTCTGTGCTCGACTGATACGGGGGATGGCATCCAAACTGAGAGCAGTGACTTTTTTACTTTTTAATTGCTTTACCAAATCTTGATTTACAAAAGGCTGTAAAAGTGAAATAATGATTTGCCCCTCGCTAAGCTGTTCTATTTCTTCCGGTGTAAGGGGGTTAATCTTAAGCAGGATATCGGCTTTTTGAAGCACTTTATCTTTGGAGGCTATTTGCGCCCCAGCGTCTTCATAGTCTTGGTCGGAAGTGTAAGATCCTTTGCCCGCTCCTTGCTCTATAAGGAGATCAAACGACAGATTTAGTAAGCTTTTAAAAGTATTAGGTAAAAGCGCCACTCGTTGTTCGGGAGGTTGTTCTTTCAGTACACCAATTTGCATATCATTTGTAAATTATATGAATCTAAAAGTAAAAAATTTTTCTAGTCCCCCAAAAAATTGTATTAAAATGATGTTTTGACAGCCCCTCCCTGACAAAACAATTATAGAGTCCAGAAATTTGTTATATTTATCCCTATGGAATTGGATTATATAATTGTAGGACAGGGTATTGCTGGTACATTATTGGATTGGTTTTTAGAACAAGAGGGGCAGGAAGGTATAGTCATTGATGAAGGACATCATTCGGCTGCTTCGGGGGTGGC
Source organism: uncultured Chitinophagales bacterium (assembly GCA_964538595.1). Taxonomy (GTDB): domain Bacteria; phylum Bacteroidota; class Bacteroidia; order Chitinophagales; family CAZIGO01; genus CAZIGO01. The sequence goes on from CAZIGO010000007.1 coordinate 22,836, forward strand.
TGCTGGTATGATGAATCCCATTACAGGACGTCGTTTGGTCAAAAGTTGGAAAATAGAAGAATTGCTCCCCTTTGCGAAAAGCACCTATCGTGAGTTGGAGGATCAATTAAATACTCATTTGTTGACTTCCCTGCCAATCTATCGACCTTATTCGAACCCGGAACAAAAACGTATATGGTATGGTAAGCGGGAAACCAAGGAGTATAAGAAATATGATGGAGGGGAGCAATCGACGCCCTGGGATGTTTATGTTGAACAACCCTGGAATGGTTTTATGATAGAAAGAGGAGGGTGGGTCAATATGCCTTTACTTATTGAAAAATATCGCTCTTATTTACAGAAACAAGGGAGACTCGAACCAGTGCGATGTCATTATAAGGACCTCAATATCAATGGTAAGGTGAATTGGCAAGATTATGTGGCCAATAAATTAATATTTTGTGAGGGATATCAAGCCCGGTCTAACCCTTTTTTCCATAGGCTGCCTTTCAAGTTAGCCAAAGGAGAAGTGGTAGAGATAGAGGCTGCTGATTGGCCGCAGGATTTTATTTTGAATCGAGGTATATATATCATACCATTAGGAAAAGATCGATTTTATGTAGGGGCAACTTATGAATGGGAAGATATCAGTAATGTCCCCAGTTCCAATGGGCGCCAGCAGATAATTGATAAACTGGAAAAGGTGTTGCCGGGTCAACATTTTGATATTATCCATCATTATGCTGGCGTACGTCCTACGGTGAAGGATCGTAAACCCCTGTTAGGACAACATCCCAATACTTCTTCACTCTATTTGTTGAATGGCATGGGAACTAAAGGAGCCACTCTCGCCCCTTACTTTGCTCAACAGTTGATATCTTTTATGAAAAAGGACCAGTCCTTACCGGAAAAAGTAAATGTCCAACGGGTTTATAAATGAATAGCAGAACGCTGTTTTAAGTTAACTTATGCTACTTGGCGGTTTTTATTATTAAAGAGAAAACATTTCGGGATCGCACTAATATTTATAGTTTGACGTTATGAATAGAGGACTAATACAACAGTATCCCATCCATTTTATGTATTTTACGTAAAAATATATTGAACTTTTCAGTCAATTATTGTCCCTTTCATAGTGCATTCTTTGAAAGTTAAATATATCATTGGAATAGTAGTATTATTTTTCCTCTTGGTAGGGGGAGGAGAAGTAATAAAAGGGCAAAGTTTAAAAAATTTGCGTACTCGTCAACTTCCGGTTACGGCAGATACTTTGATTATTGATACATTGAGTGTTATCCCTGGCTCAGTAATTGTTCAGAATAAACAAGGGAACCAAATTGTAGATAAGACTGAGTATGCTGTATTGCCTGCTCGGGCCGCTTTTTATTGGAAAACTGTACCTTCATGGGATTCGGTGGTTGTCAACTACCGGGTTTTTCCCTACAACTTTTCAAAAACGCATCATCATAAAGATACGAGTATGATGGAGCACAAAACTCATAAGGGATATGTATTTCGATACAATAAACAGCGCCAAAAAGGGCAGTATAGTGATATCAATTGGGGGGGGAGTCTTGCCCGGGGAATTTCTTTTGGTAATAACCAGGATGTTACAGTGAACTCCAATATGAATTTACAGGTGTCAGGACAACTGACTAAAGATATTGAAGTAATGGGGGCTATTACAGATAAAAATATTCCTATTCAACCGGAGGGTAATACACAACAACTGCAGACCTTTGATCAAGTGTATTTGCAATTTCGTAAAGATCAATCCCGGTTACGGGCAGGTGATATAGAATTAACAAACCCTCCTGCTTATTTTATGAGTTTTAGTAAGCGGGTAATGGGAGCTAAATTTGAAACCGACTACCAGGTAGGGGATCAAGCGAGTATGCATTCTAAAGCCGGGGTGTCGATATCAAAAGGAAAGTATACTCGTAATGAATTCCGGGGACAGGAAGGGAATCAAGGTCCTTATCGTTTAAAGGGGGATAACGGGGAGTCTTATATTATCATCTTAGCCAACACCGAAAAAGTATATGTAAATGGTAAATTAATGAAGCGGGGGGAAGAGCATGATTATGTGATTGACTATAATTTGGGAGAAATTACTTTTACGCCGAATCGACAAATAACAAGTGACTCCCGTATTATTGTAGAATTTGAGTATGCCACTCGAAATTACTTGCGTTCTTTGGTGCATGTTAATCAGTCCTATAAAACGGATCGATGGGAGGTAGATTTGAATGTATTTGCTGAACAAGATCATAAAAATCAAACCAAAAGAGAGATCTCTGAGAAAAGTCGTACCAAGATGCGTCAAGTGGGAGATAGTCTATCTAAAGCTATAACCTCCGGAGCGGATACTACGACCTACAGTAGTAACAAGATTCAATATTATAGTACTGATACTACCGTGAATGGCCGCCACTATGATTCGGTTTTTGTTTATGCCCAACAACCGCGCGAAGTCGTTTACCAGGTCCGTTTTAGTAACGTAGGAAAAGGAAATGGAAACTATGTATTGGATCGTAAAAGTTTGGCTAATGGGAAGGTCTTTAAATGGGTAGCCCCTGTCAATGGTCAGCCGCAGGGAAATTACGCCCCTCGCGTACAATTGGTAACGCCAAAGAAAAAACATATGTATACGTTGGGAGCTGACTATAACATTTCCCCTACCAGTACTATCACTGCTGAAGTGGCAATTTCTAATGAGGATAAAAATACCTTTTCCGATGAAGGGGACCAGGATGATAAGGGATTCGCTACGAAAATCGGTTACAATAAAGATTTTTACCTAAGCCCTGATAAAAAGCAAGGGTGGCAAATAAGTACAGAAGTAGATTATGAACATGTACAACATAATTTTCGGGCTTTAGAAAGGTATCGTCCCGTGGAATTTACTCGGGATTGGAACTTGGAACGCCAACAACGTTTAAATGAAAATATCGCTCGAGTGCAAACCGGTTTAGAAAAAGGACATTGGTTCAACAGCCGATATACCTTTTCTGCTTTTTTACGTGATACAGCTTATCAGGGGTTCAAACATAGTTGGCATTCTAACTTTGATCAAAAAGGTTTCCAAGCGCAATTGGCAGGCAGTTATTTGAACACTCGAACTACTGATGACAAAACTCAGTTTTTTAGGCCGCGTTTTAACCTTTCTCAATGGTTACCACTTTTTAAGGGGGTGCAAGTGGGAGTTAAAGGCAGACGTGAACAAAACCGTATCGAAGAAAATCAAACCGATACTCTTCATGCACGGAGCTTTAGTTATGATATTTGGGAAGTATATGCTAAAAATAGGGATACATTGGAGAACACGTACCACTTGAATTTCCGGCAGCGTCGCAATAAATTTCCGACCGACCGTCAGTTTGGGTTGGCCAATGTTCGTAATACGGTAACCCTTAAGAGTTCTTGGTTAACCCATGGCAATAGTCGTCTTTACGGTAGTGTTACGTATCGAGAGTTTCGGATAAAAGATACTGCACATACTCAATCGGATCCTGACCGTTCAGTGATGGGGCGAATGGAGTATAATTTAACAGCATTAAATGGTTTTATGCGTTCTAATACCTTATATGAGATAGGGCAGGGCCGTGAACAAAAACGGCAGTTTACTTACCAGGAAGTACCGGAAGGCCAGGGATACTACACATGGGTGGATCGTAATGATGATGGAACGCCCCAACAAGTAGAGTTTGAGAAAGCCTATTTCTCCGATCAGGCCCAGTATGTACGCGTACTACTGCCCACTGATGAATATCAGAAAACACATACGCTTAAATTTAATCAATCGCTCCATTTAACGCCACGGGCTTTGTTGCCCAATCAAAAAGGATTTTATAAATTTTTGAGTCGATTTTCTTCATTGTCTTATTTTAAAATGGATCGCAAAGTACTGGAAACCGCTCAAATTTCTCCCTTTAACCCGATAGCTACCGATGTGTCGGATACGGCATTGGTTACCCTGAATTCTAATATTAAAAACACACTTTATTATAATCGCACAAGCGGTTGGATAGGGGTAGATGTGAGTTGGAAGTATAATCAGAACAAAATGTTTCTGGTAAACGGTGCTCGTAGTAAAACGTTAAATGAACGCTCTATGAATATACGGTGGAACTTGACGGACTATTTGACTTTTCGCTCCCAATTACGATCTGGAGATCGGATAAATCGCTCTTTTACCCCTACCCAAAACTATCATATTGATTATAGTGTTGTAGGGCCGGAATTAACTTACATCTATCAACAAGATTTTAGAGTAACCCTCAATTATGAATGGTCTTTAAAAGAAAATGTTTTTCCCTATAAGGAAGCTCTTAACTATGAAAAAGAGACGATGAGAAGTCATGATGTCGGTACGGAATTGCGATTCACACAATCATCAGCTGACGATATAAGTGCTGAGTTTAATTACGTAATTATCGATTTTCTACCCAAAAAACAAGTAAATTCTTCTGCTGCCTTTAATATGCTAAAAGGATTACAACCCGGCAATAATATGGTTTGGAATGTGACATGGGAACGCCAATTGGGAGATAAAATGCAAATGAGCTTAAATTACGAAGGACGAAGCTCAGAAAATACAAAGGTCATTCATTTGGGACGAGCTCAAGTCCGTTACATCTTTTAATTAATTATGAAGTATACTTTTTTATAAGCCACTATAAAGAAGCAAATGGAATTATTTATTTTTGATAAAAAACAAAAAATATGGGATTTGAAACATCTAAAAAATTATATAAAGAAGCTGTAAAATATCTGCCCGGGGGTGTTAACTCTCCAGTTCGTGCTTTTAAGTCAGTAGGAGGGGATCCCTTGTTTATAGAAAGAGCGCAGGGAAGTAAAATGTATGATGCAGATGATAATGAATATATAGATTTCTGCGCTTCCTGGGGACCTTTAATTTTAGGGCATAATAATCCAGTTATTCAAGGGAAGGTGCAAGAAACGGCAGAAAAAGGACTGACATTTGGGACCTGTACTGAAATTGAAACCGAGTTGGCCCGCCTGGTTGTAGAAAATAATGAGTATATTGATAAGATTCGTTTCGTGAACTCGGGGACGGAAGCAGTGATGTCGGCCGTGAGGTTGGCACGAGGTTATACGGGCAAAAATAAAATTATCAAGTTTAAAGGTTGCTACCATGGACATCCTGATGGATTACTGAGTGAAGCAGGCTCTGGATTAGCAACGTTTGGTATTGCAAGTTCAGCTGGTGTACCGGATTCTTTTGCACAAGAAACAATTGTGCTTCCCCTTAATGATAAAGAGGCTATTACGGAAGCCTTCGAAAAACACAAGGATGATATTGCTGGTGTTTTAATAGAACCCATACCGGCTAACAATGGTTTACTAATACAGGATAAAGAGTATTTGTCCTTTTTGCGCGATATCACGCAAACTCATAATAGTCTGCTTATTTTTGATGAAGTTATCTCTGGTTTTCGGGTAGGATTTGACGGAGCTGCCGGTTATTATGATATAGCCCCCGACATTATTACGTATGGTAAAGTAATCGGAGGAGGAATGCCTGTGGGAGCTTTTGCTGCCACCGATGAAATTATGGCCCATTTGGCACCTGAAGGAGATGTTTATCAAGCCGGTACTTTATCCGGCAATCCAGTAGCTATGGCTGCCGGTCAAGCCCAACTTATTGAATGCTTAAAAGAGGGGTTCTATCGTCAACTTGAAAGTAAAACCCTTGATTTTTTAGAACCTTTAAAAGAGGAAATTAAAAGTAAAGGCTATCCCGTACAAGTGATGTCGATAGGTTCGATTTTTTGGGTGGCGCTGTTAACTGAATCTACAAAATCGGAACATATACAAAAAGCAAGTCAAATACCTGACGAGGGGGCTGAACGATTTAAAATATTTTATCGTTACTTACTTGAAAATGGTGTCTTTATTGGACCTTCTCATGTGGAAGTAGGCTTCGTTTCCACTGCACATACTGACCCTGACTTAGAAAAGGGGCGTAAAGTAATTTTGGACGCTTTAGCGGCAGCCTATGAATAAATTAAATAAAGGCCCCGTTTTTATTATAATTTTAAAAATTATTAGTTAAATTAAATATTTTAGTTAAAAGGATGAAACATGTCACTATGGTTAACTTTGAAAAAGGTAATTCAATGTCCGGTACG
>CAZIGO010000008.1:0-19560 GCA_964538595.1 uncultured Chitinophagales bacterium
GATGTCAATCAATTAAAAGAAGCAATTGGTGTAAATGAACGTTATGCTTTTTTACATAAGTTATTTAATGGAAACCGTAGTGCTTATAAAGGAGCCATCAACTACCTTGATAATTGTCAAAAACATTATAAAGCACAAGAATTTATAGATGATCTTAAAGTTGAATATGAATGGGATGAAGATGATGAAACGGTAAAGGAGTTGGAAAAATTAGTAAAGCGTATGTTTAAAAATACACCCTAAAGTATTTTAAGTAAGCACTTTAATATGTCGCACTATTTTATCGGTAGCTCCTTGATTTTCTTTAATATATTTTATACTTGTTTTACTGGCTTCTTCATAAAAGATTTTATCCTGTAGTAGTTGCTGAATGATTTGTTTAAATTCTTTATAATTATTAATAGGAAAAGCTGCTCCTTGCGTTACTAAATCATCGGCTTCTTTGAATCTTTCATAATAAGGCCCCATTATAATGGGCAATCCAAATGCAGCTGGCTCTAATACATTATGTAAGCCATCATGAAATCCTCCACCGATCAGACAAATTGAACCATATTGATAAGTTTGTGCTAACATTCCAACTGTATCAATGATAAGTATCTGTTTGTTAGCTATATTATTTTTGGTAGCTTTTGACCAACAAATGCTTTTTTCTTTAGAAAATAAATTTTGAATTTGTTGAATGTGAGAAGTATTCACTTCATGGGGCACAATTAAGAACTTTACATCTGTAAAAGAGGCTGAAGTATAAAACTGGTGCACTAATTTTTCCTCTGTAGTATAACTGCTGCCTGCAATTAATAATTTACTTTTTCCTTTAAATTTCTGAATTATAGGTATATGTTCAGCTGATTGAGAAATTTTATTTACTCTTTCTACTCTTGTATCTCCAACAACTTTTACGGATTTGATGTCAATAGAAAAGAGTAATTCTTTAGAATTATTATCCTGAACAAAGATCTTTTCGAATTTTGCCAGCTTTATTCGGTAGAGCGTTCCATACCATTTGAAAAAAATTTGATTAGGTTGAAAATGAGCTGAAATAAGTAATAAAGGAATGTTTCTGTTATTTAGTTCATTTAGATAGTGATACCAAAACTCATATTTAACAAAAATACCTATGTCGGGATCGAGCGTATCGATAAAATTTTTAGCATTTGTTTTAGTATCAATAGGTAAATAAGTGATAATATCAGCTCCTTGGTAATCTTTTTTTATTTGATAGCCTGAAGGGGAAAAGAAGGATACTATAATAAAATAGGTATCAAGTGAGGATAGATGTTCAATAACCGGCCGGGCTTGTTCAAATTCTCCTAATGAAGCACAGTGAAACCAAAGGGTAGTATTAGATTTTTTCTTTTTTATTAACTCTTGTTCGTTGGGAGTGATACTTTTTTTTCTTCCTTTTATCCATTGACGGGCTTTGGTGTTAAAGGGCTGGGTGAGGAAGATAGAGAGATAGTATATTCGAACACCACAATTATACAAGAACTTATAAAAGGGGAGCATAAAATGACTCAATTATAATAAAATTTACTGGTTTGCTCATGATAGATCGGTAATAACCAGCCTCCTTTCAAACCAAAAAGTATATCATGTCGAAGTCGACGAACTTTCTGTCGTGTATCATAATTTACCGTCCGTCGGTTTCGTGTAAGTCCATGACGAAAAAGGGCACCAACATAAAAATTGATCAGTTTATTATTACTCAAGTGCCAATATCCTATTAATATTGAATATTGTAAACCATTGCTTAGGCGATCATAGCCTTTAATATAGTCTCCCTGCAATTGGGGTACATTATCCTCGTTGACTTTTATATGTATTTTATGTTGCATAAAACCGATTCCGCCCATCGTCAATAAACCCGAATTTTTATTGGGACCAAGCGTTTCGAATATGTGACCGACTTGTCCTTCAATTACGTAGCCTCTTTCCGCCAAACTTACTTGAGCAGGTTTGGTGTTAGTACTTATTATATTGCCTTGACGGGTGAGCAACGGACTCAATATATCAGATTCTTTTACTTTTCCCCCAAAGATATATTCCCCCTGAAGGCCAAATAACCAATTTTTTTCGTTTTTATAATAGCCGCCTAACCCTACCGTTCCATTATAACCAAACCGTTTAGCCATATCAGCCCCCGGCCAATTAATACCCAGGTTAACATTGACTAATGTGGCAGTGACTACGCTATCCTCAAGTGTTGATTGGGAAAAGAGGGAAAACGAACTAAGGAAAATAAATAAACCAATTGCTATGGTTCTTACCAATACCATTTGGTACCAAATTAACAAAATTAAGCAGGTAACGCATATTTCAAAATCAAAATTCGAAAATATTCTCGAAATCCGTATATTTGGAGGGTAAAAGCGGTTTTTTATATTATGGAGAATATTGAAATGGTTGATCTAAAAGGGCAGTATGAAGCAATTCAAGAGGAAGTAGATGAAGCTATTCAATCGGTAATAGATAATACCGCTTTTATTAATGGATCAGCCACTCATCAACTGGCGGCAGAGCTTGAGTATTATTTAGGCAGCAAGTATGTTGTGCCTTGTGGAAGTGGTACCGATGCTTTACAGATTGCTTTGATGTCATTGGATCTCTCGCCCGGCGATGAGATAATTACTACTCCTTTTACTTTTGTCGCCACTGCTGAAGTTATTGCTTTATTAGGACTAAAACCCGTTTTTGCCGATGTAGATGAACATACTTTTAATATTGATCCTAATAAAGTAGAAGAACAGATTAGTGATCGAACAAAAGTTATTTTACCCGCCCATATATATGGACAACCCGCTGACTTGTCTCCGCTCCTTTCATTGGCTGAGGAAAAAGATTTATTTATTATTGAAGATAATGCTCAGAGTATTGGAGCTGAATATTTTTTTGATGATCGACCTAATCAAAAAACGGGAACAATTGGAGATGTTGGCTGTGTGTCCTTTTTTCCTTCGAAAAACCTGGGAGCTTTTGGTGATGGGGGCGCTCTTTGTACTGATAATGAAGCATTGGCTCATGAAATGCAAATGATTGTTAATCATGGATCCGGCGAAGAAAAATATACTTACCAGCGAATAGGTGTTAATTCGCGATTGGACACATTACAAGCGGCTGTATTGCGGGTAAAACTTCGTTATTTGGACCAATATACAAAAGCGCGCCGTAAAGCAGCTGACCACTATGATCAAGGGTTAAAAGGACTAGATAGTATAACAACCCCTTATCGAAGTACTTTTGGCAAACATGTTTTTCACCAATATACAATTAAAGTTCCAGAGCAACGAGATGCTCTTCACCATTATTTAAAGCAAGAGGGTATTCCTAATGCTATTTATTATCCTTCCTGTATTCATAAGCAACCTGCGTATAATTATTTAGACTATCAAGCTGGTGATTTTCCTGTTGCAGAACAACTTACAAGTGAGGTTTTGTCTTTGCCTATGCATACAGAACTTGCTAGCGAACAACAAGATTTTATTATTAATAAAGTACATGATTTTTTCTTATAAGCCATTTAAAATATTGCTATTATGGATATATCTGTTATTGGCACTGGATATGTAGGCTTAGTTAGTGGTACTTGTTTTGCTGATATGGGCAACTCAGTAATGTGTGTAGATATTGATAAGTTAAAAATAAAGAATTTAAATAAGGGTGAAATCCCTATTTATGAGCCTGATTTGGATGAATTATTTCATCGCAACCAGCAACAAGGACGCCTGCATTTTACCACTGATTTATCAAAAGCTGCCAAACATGCCGATATAATATTTTTAGCTTTGCCTACGCCACCGGGAGAAGATGGAGGGGCTGATTTATCTCACGTGTTAAAAGTAGCCGAAGATTTAGGTAAATTAATAGATGAGTACAAAGTTATTGTAAATAAAAGTACAGTACCGGTAGGGACAGGAGAAAAAGTGGCCAAAGTGATCGGTGAATATACTTCTGTCGATTTTGATGTAGTTTCTAACCCCGAATTCTTACGGGAAGGAGGAGCAGTAGAAGATTTTATGAAACCCGATCGAGTGGTGGTAGGAACTGATTCTAAAAAGGCTGAAGATATGATGAAGCGACTGTATGATCCGTTTGTGCGGCAGGGAAACCCCGTCCTATTTATGGATGTGCGTTCCGCAGAATTGACTAAGTATGCCTCCAATTCCTACTTAGCTACTCGAATATCATTTATGAATGAAATTGCCAATATTTGTGAAAAGGTTGATGCCAATGTAGATAAAGTACGGTTAGGTATGGGAACGGATAAACGCATTGGAAAACGATTTTTATTCCCTGGGGTAGGCTTTGGAGGAAGTTGTTTCCCCAAAGATGTCAAAGCTCTAATTAAAACCGCACAAGAAAGTAATTATCAATTTAATATTTTAAATGCTGTTAACGAGGTCAATCAATATCAGCGTACTTTATTAGTGGATAAATTACGAACATATTTTGATGGGAATTTAAAGGGTCGGAAAATAGCCATATGGGGACTATCATTTAAACCTGAAACAGATGATATCAGAGAAGCGCCGGCCCAATATATTATTAATGAATTATTGGATGAAGGTGTGGAGTTAGCCGCCTTTGATCCTGAAGCATTGGAAAATATGAAGGAGTTGTTTGGCAATAAAGTGCAGTTTGAAAGCGATCAATATAAAGTGTTAGATCAAGCCGATGCGCTCCTAATAATAACAGAGTGGACCGTTTTCCGATCACCGGATTTTGAAAAAATGAAGGAAAAACTAAAAGAACCGGTTATTTTTGATGGGCGTAACTTGTATGGATTGGAAGAGATGAAAGAGAAAAAATTTTATTATAACAGTGTAGGAAGACAAGTAGTAACTCCTTAACCCTCCTTGAAGCAAAAAAATTATGGCAAATCAACCTCGCATATTAATTACTGGAGCTGCTGGCTTTTTAGGTTCTCATCTTTGTGATCGTTTTATACAAGAAGGGTATGAAGTATTTGCCATGGATAATTTGAGTACAGGAAACCTTAATAACATAGAACATCTATTTGAGAACAAGCGTTTTCGCTTTTATCAGCATGATGTTACAAATTTTGTACATGTCCCCGGTCCCCTCGATTATATCTTGCATTTTGCCTCACCGGCTAGTCCGGTTGATTACTTGGAGTTACCCATACAAACACTCAAGGTCGGTGCTTTGGGTACCCATAATTTGTTGGGACTGGCGAAAGAGAAAGAAGCTACTATTTTGGTAGCTTCAACTTCTGAAGTATACGGAGATCCCCAAGTTCATCCGCAGTCAGAAGAATATTGGGGCCATGTAAACCCGGTTGGTCCTCGGGGGGTATATGATGAAGCTAAGCGTTTTCAAGAAGCTATTACAATGGCCTACCATAAAGAGCATCAAGTTGATACCCGTATAGCCCGTATCTTTAATACTTATGGTCCTCGTATGCGATTGAATGATGGGAGAGCCTTGCCTACCTTTATATATCAAGCCTTACATGGTAAAGATTTGACAGTATATGGAGATGGTTCTCAAACTCGCTCTTTTTGTTTTGTAAGTGATCTTATTGAGGGAATATATCAGCTATTAGATACTGAATTTGTGCAACCCTTGAATATTGGGAATCCTGAAGAAATTTCTATTAAGGGTTTTGCTGAAGAAATTATAGAATTAGCCGATAATGAGGTGGGAATTATTTATCAAGAGTTGCCTAAAGATGATCCAAAACAACGACAGCCGGATATAAGTAAGGCAAAAGAAGTATTAGATTGGGCCCCCGCTATTAGCAGAAAAGAAGGGCTGAAACGCACCTTTAATCATTTCAAAAATCTTGTGTAATCATTACTCATAACGTAATGCCGTTATAGGATCGAGTTTTGAAGCCTTGAAAGCAGGATAAAGTCCCGCTATGATCCCTACGATAAAGCAAACTACTATGCCACCAATCATCCAGGTCCAAGGTAAAACCAATTGAGCACTTAGTAAACTCATCACTCCGTTGCCGGCTAGTATACCTAATAATATGCCAAGTATACCTCCTAATTGGCAAATAACAATAGCTTCAATTAAAAATTGACGTTTTATATCCCTACTAGTGGCTCCTATAGCCTTACATAACCCTATTTCCCGAGTACGTTCAGTAACTGCAACTAATAGTATGTTCATCAGCCCTACAGAAGCACCTATCAAAGTTATTAAACCGATAAGAGTAGCAGCTGCCGTTATATAGCGAAGATTTTCAATAAGCTGTTGGGCCAACTTATCACTTTTTACTATTTCAAAATTATTAGAACGTCCAATTTTTACATTTCTGATATTCCTGAATAAACCTTTAGCTGCACTTATTGCTAGGGGCAATTGGTTGACACGGTTTACCGTAACTGATAAGGTATAGGAAGGATCAGTGATAGGAAAAGTTTTACGGGCATTTTGTAAGGGTATGATGACTACATTGTCAGGATTGAAAACGCCGCTGGCCCCTTTTTTGGCTAATGCTCCAATAACTTTATAGGAATGACTGCCTATGACAATCGTTCGGTTTACTATAGAATCGGTGTGAGGGAATAGTTTTCGTTGTAATGTATAACCTATAAGGGCTACATTACTTCCATATTGTAATTCGTTAGGAGAAAAATTACGTCCTTCATCGATTGTTAAACCGGCAGAAGCTAGATAGTTACGATCCGCTCCTTTTACTTCAACATTTGGATTGGTTTCTTGCGACCGATATTTGACTGTGGCTTGGCTCGTCGCTGTCATATAAATAGAAACTTTTGCCGGGAAAGCATATCTCTTTTTAAAAGCATGAGCTTCTTGATAAGAAATGGGACGGAATGTTTTGCGAGCTCCTCCATGTTGGAACATACCTCGATTTCGAATATTAAAAGTGTTGGCTCCCATGTAACTGAAATCATTTATAATATAGCGCTTAATACCGTCAATTGAGGTGAGTATTCCTACTAATGACATAATACCAAAAGCTATAATAGCAATAGTAAGCATACTTCTGATCCAGTTGCTACGAATGGAGCGGATAGCTAACTTAATATCTTCTAATATCCCCATACGATAAAAGTAAAGAAATTATAGTATAAGTTAGAGTATTTCTGAATTCAGAAAAGTGATGACTCAATATCAGGAATAATAAACCAATTAATTTTATGCAACTCTTTTAACATAATATACGTCTATTTATAATAGCCTTAATCATAAATTGTAAATATATGATTAAAAATAAGTTTGTTATTGTTATCGCGTTAAGTATTTACTTGTTGACTACTTTCAATGGTCCCTCTGCTTCTGCAAAGCCAGGGGATACTGTGACACAAAAAAATAGCGAAGTAAATTATGTACTTTTCGATCCCCTCGCAATATTCCTAGGCTCTTTTAAGGTGGGGTATGAATATCAGTTTGATCGGGGGAGTCAAGGAATATTTGTGTATCCCTACGTAAGATATACCAATTTTGGGGGGTATGATATTCGAGGGGGAGGGGCTGAATTTCAATATCGCTTTTATTTAGGGGAAAAATCTCAGCAAAAAAGTAAGGAGCCTTTTTATAAGCAAACCCAAGCCTATATGGGTCCCTTTGCTCGCTTTAAATATGCAAAACACATGAAGAGAGAACGAAGATGGGATTCTGATTCATATAAAAATACAAGTTATTATACTCATTTTGATGGGGGGATTACTATAGGCATTCAAACACCTGTGGCACGTTATTTTATTTTGGATTTTTATTTTGGAGGTGGGTTCCGTTATACAATTGCAGAGGGGAGTAATTCTCGAACAGGTTTGTTTACCCCGGGTTATTCCGGTGTAATCCCTAAACTGGGAGTGTCAATTGGTACCGATTTCTGATATAACCACTACTATCTTTTAGAATTTTATTATGGATCTGTTTAAACTCTTTTATACTTTTCTATGTTCCATTTGATATATCCACAATTTCAATATCTTAACCATCCATACTTTCTCATTTTCCTTGGAGGACTCCATGAAAAAAGTAGAGTTATCATGATCGTAATAAATGATAGGATAACTTTCTATGTCAATATTTTCAATAGTGGGGAGAGGAATTGCTGTATGAGCGGACCTAAACTGACGATGTTTGTCAATCCGAATTTCTTGCGTATTAAGGGTTAAAGTCTGTTGTTCGTTAAAAGCATTGATCTCACTACCAATCCATATCAATAAACCTACTGCTATGATAAACGCTACTACTTTAACGGGAATGGTTCTCCATTCATGGAAAGTAGCAGTGTCAAGCCAGAAGAAAGTAGCATAGACTCCGGCCCCAAAAACAAGCATCCAGAAAAGAGAATATAACGTAACCAGCCAGTCACTCGACTTCCACCCATATTTGGGGACAATAAATTTTATGGCTTTATCTCCACGCTTTACCTTAATCTCACTATCATGGGGTTGCTTCTTTAACAAGTTCTCTAAAGCTGATGACATAAGATAGTCTTTGTAAATCTTAATGGGAAATAAAAGTAAATAAAATTTCTTGAACCCCGTTACTCCTTTCTATTCCACTTTTGTAATTCTTGAACATAGTCATTAAAGGGGGTTTAAGGTTGTGGAAAATTCAATATAAAAAATGTGGGAAAATGTGGGAAAATGTGGAAATAAATTTATATCTTTAAACGAGGACTTTAGTGTAAAGCGTATATATGACACAGTTTCTGGGCGAATACGATTGTAAATTGGATAATAAAGGTCGCATTCTGCTTCCTTCTGGGTTAAAGCGACAAATTCCACCAGAAGCAGAGGATCGCTTTGTTATAAATAGAGGATTTGAACAATGTTTGTCATTGTATCCCTTTAACGAGTGGAAGCAAATAACGGCCGAGATTGATAAGTTGAATCTGTATGTAAAAAAGAATAGAGCTTTTGTTCGGTACTTCTATAGAGGAGCTACAGAGTTATCACTGGATAGTAATAACCGCTTACTATTGCCGAAAAAGTTGTTGGCTTATGCAGGGATAAAAAAGACCGCAGTATTGTTTGCTTATGCGAATCGAGTAGAGATTTGGGATAAAGAGAAATATGAGAATCTATTGACCGATGAACCGGAAGATTTTGCTCAGTTGGCGGAAGAAGTGATGGGGAATGACGAAAAGCATCAAAATAGTAAAGATGATAGTACCGATGAAACATCAGAGTAAGTATCACCAGCCTGTTATGTTAAAGGAGGCGGTGGGAGGGTTAAATATATGTGAAAATGGCGTATATGTGGATGTTACCTTTGGAGGAGGGGGGCATGCCCGGGCTATATTAGAGCAGTTGAAGGATGGGCATTTATTCGCTTTTGATCAGGATGAAAGTGCGCGTTCTCAGTTGCCATCAGATAGTCGTATTACATTTATACATCATAATTTTAAGTTCTTAAAACGGTTTTTGCGTTATTACGACGTAATTCCTGTACAAGGTATATTGGCAGATCTGGGTGTAGCTTCTTTTCAATTGGATACCGCTGAAAAGGGATTTTCTGTGAAGGAGGAAGGTCCCTTGGATATGCGAATGGATAGCGATTTAGAGGTAACTGCTGCTGATATAGTTAATCACTATGAGAAAGAAGGGTTAGTAAAGGTGTTTAGTCAATATGGGGAGGTGCGAAATAGTAAGACACTAGCTCGACGGATTATAGCGGCCCGTGAAGAAGCCCCTATTCGTACTATCCGCAGATTTAAGAAAGTGATTGATCCCGTGGTTCCCAAAAAATATATCAATCGATATAGAGCCCAGGTATTTCAAGCGTTGCGTATTGAAGTAAATGATGAGCTCAACAACCTTAAAAAATTTTTAAAACAAAGTGCGCAAGTTTTAGAAAAGGAGGGCCGATTAGTAGTGATTAGTTATCACTCTTTGGAAGATCGTTTAGTAAAGCGTTTTACACGGAAGGGAAAGTTTGAAAATACTCCGTCGATTATGAGTCCAAAGAGAGAGTCAATAGCTGATACGCCTCCTTTAGCTCCTATCAATAAAAAACCGATTACTCCTACAGAAAAGGAGGTAAAGCAGAATAGGCGGGCACGGAGTGCAAAATTACGGATAGCTCAAAAGGTAACAGATGACAAAAAATAAAGAAAAAGCAGCTAATCAACAGCAAAAAGTATCCCCGGCTCCTTCTCTATGGAGGTACTATATATCAAAGCTTTTTAGTAGAAGCTACATATTAGGCAATCTCCCTTTCCTGTGTTTTGTATGCTTCTTAGCGCTTATATACATCTGGAATGTCCATTATACCGAGAAGACAGTTCGTGAAATCGATGAAGTAAGTAAACAGCTGAAGCGTATTCGCTGGAAATATATGACGACTCAGTCTGAGTTGATGAACATCAGTAAACATTCGAAGATGACAAATTTGGTAGATGATTTAGGTTTGCAACCTCTTGAAACACCTCCTAAAAAGATAAAACTGCAGGATGACTATTAAACAAGACATATTGTGGCGGGTGTATGTTTCTTTTGCTCTTGTTTTATTGATCGGAGCTGCCATTATCTTTCAATCTTTTAAGATTCAATTTATCAACGGGGATAAATGGCGGCAAATGGCCGATAGTTTGACTACCTCTTATCGTACAATAGAAGCAGAACGAGGGAATATTTATGCCAAAGATGGAAGTTTATTGGCTACCTCTATCCCTTATTATGATATTAGAATGGATGTGAATTCAACAGGGATGTCTAAAGCCCTTTTTTATAATAAACTTGACTCTTTAGCATTATGTTTGTCGCAATTCTTTAAAGACCGCTCCAAATCTTCTTATAAGAAAATGCTCCTTGATGCTCGCCGAGAGGGGGAACGATATTTGCTTATTGCTTCTGATGTGACATTCAAGGAACTGCAAAAAATAAAAGACTTTCCCATATTTAGAAAGGGAAAATATGAAGGAGGGTTTATACCCGTCCAAAAGCACACCAGAATACAACCTTTTCAGCTCTTAGCTGATCGTACTATCGGTTATGTACAAAATGATTTAAAGGTGGGTATAGAGGGATATTATGATAACTATTTACGAGGAACAGAAGGGAAGAGGTTAATGCAACGTATAGCAGGAGGAACTTGGGTTCCGCTGAATGATAAAAATGAAATTGAACCGGAAAATGGAAAGGATGTAGTAACTAACCTGGATCCCTTTATCCAGGATGTGACGGAGAATGCATTATTAAAAATGATCAAAAAACAAGAAGCTCACCATGGCTGTGCTGTCGTTATGGAAGTGGAGACCGGTAAAATAAGGGCTATTGCTAATATTGGCGAAACACCGGCCGGTGGATACTGGGAAATGTATAATTATGCGGTGGGGGAGAGTACGGAACCCGGCTCTATCTTTAAGCTGCCTTCTTTAATTGCAGCCTTAGAGCATGGTTATGTAGATGTTAATGATTCTGTGGATATCAAAAAAGGGAAGATCAAGTATTATGACCGCACCATGAAAGATTCGGAAGGAAGTCCGACAGGTAATATTACTGTAAAGAGAGCTTTTGAGGTCTCCTCGAACGTAGGAGTTTCTAAAATTATTTATGATAACTATAAATCCCAACCCGAAGCATTTGTGAGTGCTTTGAAAACAATGGGACTGGACCAAAAGACAGGAATAGATATATATGGAGAACCTGCTCCTTTAATTAAGGATCCGGATAGTAGTAGTTGGAGTGGTACTACTTTACCCTGGATGTCGGTAGGGTATGAAGTGAAATTTACCCCACTGCAAATGTTAACCTTCTATAACGCTATTGCGAATAAAGGTCAAATGATGCAACCTTACTTAGTAAAGGAAATTCAAGAATACGGTAATCCCGTCAAAAAAATAGAGCCTACTGTTTTGCAATCACAAGTTTGCAGTAAAGCAACGATAGATAAATTGCAAGTAATGTTGGAGGGAGTAGTAGATCGGGGGACAGCTGAAAATATTGAGTCAGATTTTTATGAAATTGCCGGTAAAACGGGAACAGCTAAAATAGCTCAGCCCAAGTATGGTTATGGGAAAGTGTACCAAGCTACTTTTTGTGGTTACTTTCCGGCAGATAATCCTAAATACTCCTGTATTGTAGTGGTCAACAATCCTTCCAAAGGAGTTTATTATGGCAATTTGGTTGCTGCCCCTGTGTTTAAAGAGATTTCTGACAAAATATATGCTCATAAAATCCATTTTGCTCAAAAGGCTGATACTACTAAGCGGCGATCAGGAATTCAACATCTTCCCTATGTAAAACCGGGATATAGTAAAGAAGTACGACAAATATTTGAATATATGGATATACCAATCCAGCCCGATGAAGCTGATATGCCGGACTCACTACGTACAAAATGGGTTGAGAACGTTCCCGCCGGTCATGATACTGTGGTGAATATTGATAAACGAAAAGTTATCGAAGGATTGGTGCCTGATGTACAGGGTATGGGATTGCAAGATGCCCTTTATCTCCTAGAGAATAATGGTTTGGAGGTAAAAATAAAAGGAGAGCAAAAAGGTAAAGAAACCACTCCATGACATATTAACCTCGATAAATGTTGAGGAGATTATTGGTCCTCAAAAAAATCAGGTGGATCATCTGACTTTGGATTCCCGGTCAGTGAAAAACAATAGCCTTTTTGCAGCAATACCAGGTACCCAAGTCGATGGACATCAGTATATATCGGAAGCTGTGGATCGTGGAGCCAATGTAGTCGTTTGTGAAAAGCTACCCCAAAAATTGTCGAAAAAAATAACTTACGTAAAAGTTGATAATTCAGCAGCAGCACTGGGTCATATCGCATGCAATTTTTATGATCATCCTTCCCGTCAACTAAAGCTGGTTGGAGTTACGGGCACCAATGGCAAAACCACTACTGTTTATCTCTTGTATCAAATGTTGCGAGCCTTAGGGTACAATACAGGTATGTTAACCACTATACACTATAGTATTGGGGAGCAGCAAATTAAGGCTACTCATACCACTCCTCATGCCATTGTAATAAATGAACTATTACATAAGATGGTACAACATTCCTGTACGTTTTGTGTTATGGAAGTCAGTTCACATGCTTTAAGTCAAAATCGTACGACGGGGCTCAACTTTGATGGGGCCCTATTTACCAATATTACCCGGGAACACCTTGATTACCATAAAACATTTGACAACTATTTTAAAGCAAAGAAAATATTATTTGATGATTTATCAGCCGATACTTTTGCTTTAGTAAATGCTGATGATAACCATAGCAGCGATATAGTAGAGGATACCCAAGCGAATACTTATACGTTCGGTCTTCAGCATGTGGCGGATTATAAGGGAAAAATGCTGGAAAATACTTTTTCCGGTTTAAAGCTGGATATAGATGGTGAAGAAGTGCACACTCCCCTGGTAGGAGGGTTTAATGCTTACAATATAGTGGCCACCTATGGGGTAGGACGTTTATTGAGTTTTGATAAACGTGAAGTTTTGCAGGCCTTGACAAAAGCTCAACCGGTGGAGGGACGATTTGACTATATCCGTGGGGAAGCGGGTGTGATAGGCATTGTAGACTATGCCCATTCTCCTGATGCATTAAAACAAGTATTGCAAACCATAAATGAGGTGCGAACCCATCAAGAAACTTTGATCACGGTGGCAGGCTGTGGAGGGGATAGAGATCGAGAAAAGCGACCTATTATGGGACGCGTAGCTTCAAAATTGAGTGATAAGGTGATTTTGACATCCGATAATCCCCGTTCGGAAGATCCGGGAGCAATTATAGAAACGATGAAGGAAGGAATAACACCAGCGGATCAGAAAAAAGTAATTTCGATCACTGATCGGCGAGAAGCTATAAAAACGGCTTGTGCTATGGCTAATGAAAAGGATATTGTATTGGTAGCAGGTAAAGGACATGAAAAGTATCAAGTGATAAATGGAGAAAAACGTCCCTTTGATGATAAGGCGTTGTTACAACAATTCTTGAAAGATGAAATAACGAGTACAAAAGAAAAAGATCACAGCTGATGCTTTATTATTTGTTTTTATACTTGGAAAAACAATTTAATCTGCCCGGGGCTGGTGTGTTTCAATTTATAACGTTTCGGGCAGCTATGGCTGTCATTGGGTCACTTGTAATTTCTATGATCATTGGAAAATATATTATACAGTGGTTGCAAGCTTATCAAGTAGGAGAACGGGTGAGAGAGTTGGGATTGAAAGGAGAAACACAAAAAAAAGGAACACCGACTATGGGCGGGGTAATCATAATCAGTGCTATTCTCATCCCTACGTTGCTTTTTGCTAAACTTACTAACATCTATATCATAGTATTGCTGGCTACCACTCTTTGGCTGGGTATAATCGGTTTTTTGGATGACTATATTAAAGTCTTTAAGCAGGAAAAGAAAGGACTAGCCGGCAAGTTTAAAATTGTTGGACAAATTATATTAGGCTTTATAATAGGGAGTATAATATTTTTTCATGAAGATGTAGTAGTTCGTCGGCATGTAAAGGCAAATAATGTACAGCAAGAACAATGGACTGAGCAGCAAGGAAATAAAACCGGAGAGGTGGTATCAAAAGATGTAAAAGCTCCTGTTACAACGATTCCCTTCTTTAAGAATAACGAATTTAATTATGCGCTATTGCTTAGCTTTTTAGGGGGGAAAGCCAATAAATGGGCATTTATCATTTTTATTCCTATTGTCATTTTCATTATTACAGCCGTTTCCAACGGAGCTAATTTGACCGATGGACTTGACGGTTTAGCAACGGGTACTTCAGCAATTATTGCCAGTACGTTGGGCATATTTGCTTATGTCTCGGGTAACATCATATTAGCGGATTACCTCAATATAATGTATATCCCTTATTCCGGCGAAATGGTCATCTATGCCGGCGCATTTATCGGAGCTTGTATCGGATTTTTGTGGTACAATGCTTATCCCGCTCAAGTATTTATGGGAGATACCGGTAGTCTCACGTTGGGGGGCATTATTGCTTCACAAGCCATATTAGTACGTAAAGAACTGCTGATCCCTTTATTGTGCGGTGTATTCCTAATCGAAAATGTGTCAGTAATGATTCAAGTACTGTATTTCAAATATACAAGACTCCGGTATGGTAAAGGGCAACGTATTTTCTTAATGGCACCGTTGCATCATCATTACCAAAAAAAGGGATTACATGAATCGAAAATCGTTACTCGTTTTTGGATAGTAGGTATTCTACTAGCGGTATTAACTGTCGTTACACTAAAGTTACGTTAAGAGTGAATAAAAAAAATAAATATATCGTCATTTTAGGAGCAGGTGAAAGTGGTTGTGGGGCTGCTCTGTTAGCTCAACAACAAGGGTATGAAGTATTTGTATCAGATAGTAATGAAATAGGGAAGGAATACCGGGAAGAGTTAAAGAGTAATGGCATTTCTTTTGAAGAAAAAGGACATAGTCCAGGAAAAATATTAAAGGCTGATGAAGTCATAAAGAGCCCGGGAATACCCGATTCTTTGGAGCTGGTACAACGATTAAATAAAAATAATATCCCTGTTATTTCAGACGTAGAGTTTGCCAGCCGATTTACAGAAAGTACTATTATAGCTATAACGGGCAGTAATGGCAAGACGACAACGACCCGTATGATATATCATGTTTTAAAAGAAGGAGGGGAGTCGGTAAGCATAACCGGCAATATGGGGAATAGTATGGCTCGGGAGGTGGCTAAGCGTCCTGATGTCGATTATATGGTAGTCGAAGTAAGTAGTTTTCAGTTAGACGGAATTCAACGTTTTAAACCCCATGTGGCTGTGTTACTGAATATCACCCCTGATCATCTTGACCGGTATGATAATTCTATGTTCCTCTATATAAAATCAAAACTACGTATTGTAGAGAATCAAACAGGTGAAGACTATTTCATATTTAATGCGGAGGATCAAAATATTACTAATAATATCACTGATAAAGGTTATATGAAATGGGTGCCTTTTGCGGAAAAAAAAAAGTCACTGCAACGTTTATTTCAAAAAAAGCTTGCTTCCCCTCAATGGCAGGGAGCTTATCGATCAAAAGAAAAATTATTTGTCAATTTAAATAAAAAACAATTTTGTATGACAATATCAGATATGACAGTTAAAGGAAAACATAATACTTATAATTCTATGGCGGCAGCTATTGTGGCCAATATATTCGATATAAATGATGACTTTATTCGAGAGAGTTTAAAGGATTTCAAAAATCTAGAACATCGTTTAGAGTTTATCATGAAAGTACATGGTATAGATTTTATCAATGATTCCAAAGCTACAAACGTCAATTCCACATGGTATGCTTTAGAAACAATGACACAACCTGTCGTTTGGATTGCTGGTGGAGTAGATAAGGGAAATGATTATTCGATATTACAACCGCTTGTTAAGGAAAAAGTGAAGGCGATAGTTTGTTTGGGGATGGATAACCGTAATATACATGAAGCGTTTGCTCCATATGTGGATATTATTATGAATACGCAGAGTGCCTTACAATCGGTAAAAGCTGCCTATCATTTAGCCAAAGAAGGAGATGCGGTATTATTATCTCCGGCATGTGCCAGCTTTGACTTGTTTGAGAATTATGAGGATAGAGGGCGCCAATTTAAACAGGCTGTACGACAATTATAAAACTGTACTCTGATGCATGAAAGTATAGGTTAAGTTATGAGAGTTATTCTTCGTTACATACAGGGTGACAGAGTCATTTGGTTGGTAGCCATTTTGCTATCGCTGTTTTCATTATTGGCAGTGTATAGTTCAACGGGCACCTTAGCTTATAAATATCAGGCCGGGAACACTGAATTTTATCTTTTTAAACAGCTGATGACAGTAGGGTTGGGACTAATAGCCATGTTTGTTGCGCATTTGATTAATTACCGTTACTATTCTCGTATAGCGCAACTTTTACTATTTATCAGTATTCCCTTATTAGTGATCACACTGCTCATGGGAACCGATATTAATCAAGCCCGACGTTGGATAACTTTACCGGTCATTGATTCTACTTTCCAACCTTCGGACTTGGCTAAGTTAGCGCTAATTATGTATGTAGCTCGAGGACTTTCAAAAATGCAAACAGCTGACCAGCACTTTTATAGTTCCTTCTTGCCCCTTATACTACCTGTTATTATTGTATGTGGTTTAATAGCACCAGCTGACCTGTCTACAGCTGCTTTATTGTTCGCTACCTGTTTATTAATTATGTTTATCGGTCGGGTAAATTTCCGTTATTTGTTAGGGTTAGGGGGAGGGATGCTTTTTGCGCTGTTGTTATGTATCGGGGCTGTTAATTTAACACCTATGAGTGGGCGCGTACAAACTTGGGAGGAGCGTGTGACCGACTTTTTAAATGAAAAACAAGAAACTTACCAAAGTAAACAGGCAAAAATTGCTATAGCTTCAGGAAAACTTGTAGGGAAAGGCCCGGGTAATAGTACCCAACGAAACTATTTACCCCACCCTTATTCTGATTTTATTTATGCTATTATAGTAGAGGAGTATGGTTTAATAGGAGAGGGGGTGCTATTAGTTCTTTACTTGATATTCCTCTTACGGTGTATAAAAATCGTGATAAAAACCCCCAAAGCCTTTGGTGCTCTTTTAGCAGTTGGGTTAGGGTTTAGTCTTACGATACAAGCTTTGATTAATATGGCAGTGACAGTCCATTTATTACCAGTAACAGGATTGCCCTTGCCCTTAGTAAGTATGGGAGGGACGTCTTTGTTCTTTTCAAGTATAGCTATCGGGATAATATTGAGTGTAAGTCGAGATATTGAAAAAAAACAACAACAAAGTAAAGATGATACACCATCGGTGGTAGATTCATCGAATGAAAGAAGTGATGCAAGAAATGTGGAAGCTAAAACAGCTTAATATAATAATTAGTGGAGGGGGTACCGGAGGTCATGTTTATCCGGCTATCTCCATTGCAAATGCATTTAAGAATATGCAATCATCGGCTAACATATTGTTTATCGGAGCTCATGACCGGATGGAAATGGAAAAAGTGCCGGAGGCAGGCTATCCTATAAAAGGACTGTGGATTAGCGGATGGCAACGCGGACAATTTTGGGCTAATGTTTTATTCCCCATTAAATTATTTGTGAGTATGTTACAGGCTTTATGGCATATTATTCGTTTCCAGCCTCAGGTGGTCATCGGGGTGGGAGGGTATTCCAGTGGCCCCGTAGTTTGGTGGGCATCGAAATTGGGAGTACCCACTCTTATACAAGAACAAAATTCCTATGCCGGAATGACTAATCGCTTATTAGGACGCAGTGTAGATAAGGTTTGCCTGGCTTATGAAAGTGCTAAAAAATATTTTCCGAAAACAAAAGCCATAATTACGGGTAACCCCGTTCGTCAGGATATTCTTACTAAGGTTACAAATAAGGAACAGGTCTATAACCATTTTGGTTTGCAAAAAAGTAAAAAGACAGCTTTAGTTATAGGAGGGAGTTTGGGAGCTCGGTCTATTAACCAGGCTATTAAAAATCATTTATCATGGCTGAAAAAACAAAAATTCCAATTGTTGTGGCAGTGCGGTAAACAATATTATGAGGAGGTGATTCAGGCAGTTCATGAAAAACAAGTGTCGAATGTGAAAGTTGTAAAATTTATAAACCGAATGGATTATGCTTTTGCTATAGCTGATGTAGTGGTTTCAAGAGCAGGGGCAATTGCTATCTCAGAAATCAGTGCCTTGCAAAAACCTGCTATCTTGGTACCTTCTCCTAATGTAGCAGAGGATCATCAAACGTTAAATGCGAAAGCTCTCGTTGAAAAAAAAGCAGCAAAATGGGTGAAGGATGAAAAGGCTGATCAAGTCTTATTGAAAATGACTAAAGAGCTTTTATCTAATGATAAAGAGCGTCAGCAATTACAAAATAATATAAAACAGTTTGCGAGAAAAGAGGCCGATAAACAAATTGCTCAAGAAGCGTTGGCACTAATACAATACTCAAATAACTAATATGGTAATGTCCAGTGAACATATCTATTTTATTGGAGTTGGAGGGATAGGTATG
This sequence comes from uncultured Chitinophagales bacterium, assembly GCA_964538595.1. Lineage (GTDB taxonomy): Bacteria > Bacteroidota > Bacteroidia > Chitinophagales > CAZIGO01 > CAZIGO01. The sequence continues at coordinate 18,981 of CAZIGO010000008.1, forward strand.
AGTGCATTGGCACAATACTTTCATGAAAAAGGCTCTCATGTAATAGGGTATGATCGGAAGGAAACAGCAATTACCCAGCGCTTGGAGAAGCAAGGAATAACGGTGAGTTATGAAGTAGATACAGAACATATATCATCTTCGATAGATTTAGTGGTTTATACACCAGCGATACCATCAGATCATAAGCTCTTAAAGTATTTTCGGAAAAAAGATATACCGGTCAAAAAGCGAGCCCGTGTTATGGGGGAGATTGTTAGTAATGGCTTTACCATTGCCATAGCAGGATCGCATGGGAAAACTACTGTAGCAGCTATGACAGCTCATCTTTTACAGCATCAGGAAGTAAATTGTACCGCTTTTATCGGAGGGGTTTGTTTAAATTATGATTCCAATTTTGTGGCGGGAGGAGATGAAGTATATGTCGTGGAAGCGGATGAATATGATCGTTCTTTCTTGCAATTGGAGCCAAATATCGCTGTTGTAACTGCTATCGATAGTGATCATTTGGAGGTGTATGGAAATGAAGAAGGCCTCCTTCGAGCATTTGATAAATTTTTAAGTCAAGTTCCCCTTAAGGGAC
>CAZIGO010000008.1:19570-20217 GCA_964538595.1 uncultured Chitinophagales bacterium
ATTGTTGCAACAAAAAGTGAAGTCGAAAATTATCCCCCCTTCCTCTTCTTTATTTACTTATCAGTTGGGAGATGCGGAGGAGAGTGATTTTCAAGCATCACATATAAGTATAGAACGGCAAAACTTACCGGCTACCTATGATTTTACCTTTGTTAACCCACAGAATTCTATTACTGACGTAAAGTCTCCTATGCCGGGAAAACATAATATTGAAAATGCAGTGGCTGCATTGAGTGTGGGGTATTTGATGAAGTTACCTCTTCAAGATCTTAAAAATAGACTGGCTGCTTTTGAAGGTGTCCAACGCCGTTTCGAATATCGCGTTTGTGACCCCAATATTATATATATCGATGATTATGCACATCATCCTGCTGAAGTATCGCGTGTAATTGACACGGTAAAAGAGTTATATCCAGATAGAAAATTAACGGCCGTCTTTCAGCCTCACTTATATTCTCGTACCGAAGCTTTATCAGCTCAATTTGCTCAAAGTTTGCAGGAAGCAGAGGAGATTATCCTATTACCTATATATCCAGCCCGGGAGCAACCGAAATTGGGAGTGACTACGGCCTTAATCTATCAAAATTGTGATCCTCAAAAAACATGGCTTTTTACTAAAGCTGATGCTTTACAATACATAGATAAAG
>CAZIGO010000008.1:20227-28277 GCA_964538595.1 uncultured Chitinophagales bacterium
TATTAACCTTGGGAGCGGGAGATATAGTTGAATTGGTGAAACCTATAGAACAAAAGTTAGTCGCATGAAGTTTGTAATACACAAAATATGGCAATATAAAAAGTGGTGGGGGCGCGGTATAGCAGTGCTTACTATTTTACTTTTATTGATAGCCAGTAATCAACAGCTTCCTCAACGACAGTGTCGACAAGTTAAAATTGATATTAAAGATAATAATGAGCTTGGATTTGTTACATCAACTGATGTGAAAGACATTATAGATTATCATTATACTGAAGAGTTAACTGGACAACCTTTAAAACAAATAAATTTAAAAATATTAGAAGAAGCTATAAAGAAAAATCCCTATATCAGAGATGTCATGACATATATTGATATCCAAGCTAACCTTCACATCGTAGTGGAACAGCGACAACCGGTAGTGCGAGTTATCAACAAGCCTTATGTTGACTATTATATCGATGAAAAAGGGTTTCGTATGCCATTAAGTAATAAATTTACAGCACGAGTAATGGTAGCGAATGGGTACGTTAGCGATCCGGATTATGAGGCAGATACGATAAAATCAGAGTCTGTCGAAAAATTATGGAAGGTAGCTAAATATATTCATACAAAACCTTATTGGCAGGCACAAGTCGAACAAATATATGTCAATGCGGAAAGCGAATTTGTACTAATACCACGAGTAGGGAGTCATGAGGTGATTTTGGGGAAGGCGCGTAAGTTGAAACAGAAGTTTAGAAAGTTAAAGGCTTTTTATAATGAAAGTCTGCATTCTATCGGATGGAATCATTATAAACAGATTAATTTAAAATTTGAAAATCAAGTGGTCGCCCAAAAATTTTAAACAATTATGCAGCAATCAGAAATTATAGTTGGTTTGGATATTGGTACAACTAAAATTTGTGCCATCGTCGGTCAAAAAAACGAGTATGACAAATTTGAAATATTGGGGATTGGTCGTAATCCTTCCTTTGGAGTTATGCGCGGAAAAGTATTTAATATTGAAAAGACCGTACGTGCTATTAATAAAGCAGTTTCTGAGGCAGAAAATGTGGCAGGTATTGATATAACAACGGTGCAAGTGGGTATTGCTGGTCAACATATCAAAAGTCTGCGGCAGCGGGATAATATTGTACGCGATGATGCAGAAGAAGAGATCAAACAAGCCGATGTGAACCAATTGATCGAAAAAATGCACAATATTGCTTTGTCACCCGGCGAAGAGATTATTGATGTAGTACCGGAAGAATTTACGGTAGATGGTGAGCCCGGAATTAAAGATCCTGTGGGTATGTGTGGTGTTCGGTTGGCAGCTGACTTTCATATTATTACCGGACAAGTTACAGCTATTAAAAATATTTTTAAGTGTGTGCAAAAAGCTGGTTTAGAAGTAGAAAATCTGATTCTCGAACCTATTGCTTCTACTGAAGCCGCATTAAGTGCCGATGAAAAGAAAGCAGGAACGGTTTTGATAGATATTGGTGGAGGTACAACAGATATAGCTATCTTCCAGGAAGGGATGTTACGGCATACCTCTGTTATTCCGTTAGGTGGAAATATTATTACAGAAGATGTCAAGGAAGGGTGTAGTATTATGCGGGACCAGGCAGAAAAATTAAAAACAAAATTTGGCTCCGCGCTGGCTATGGAAACTCAATCAAATGAAATTGTTTCTATACCTGGCTTGAAAGGACGGGAACCCAAAGAAATTTCAGTTAAAAATTTAGCCCGAATCGTTCAGGCCCGCATGGAAGAAATATTGGAACATGTTTATTTTGAAATACGTAGCTCCGGCTATGAGGAAAAGTTGATAGGAGGTATTGTAGCTACAGGAGGAGGAGCTCAACTCAGTCATGTCCCTCAATTAATAGAGTATGTGACTGGTATGGATGCTCGTATCGGTTATCCTACTGAACATGTAACCAGTGGACCGAGTGAAGAGGTAAAACATCCGATGTTCTCAACTGGCGTGGGGTTAGTTATAAAAGGGTATACCACTTCTGTTGCAAATCAAAAAAATAAAGAAACGCGTTCTCAACATACTGCCCATAAAGAGAAAAAAGAATCTTGGTTAGAAGCTTTGATCAAAAAAGGAACGCGATTATTGGAAGATGATGATGTTGATATTGAATAGAGAAAATGAAATAATTAAAATTTATATTATAAAAATAAAAATAGTGTCTTATGTTTAATTTTGATCTGCCGAAAGACAAGTCCTCTATTATCAAGGTTATAGGTGTAGGAGGTGGAGGGGGAAATGCTGTTTCCTATATGTACGACCAGGGAATAAGAGGAGTGGATTTTGTGATTTGTAATACGGATGTGCAAGCGATGGATTTATGTACCGTTCCTAACAAATTACAATTGGGCCCTGAACTTACGGAAGGTCGTGGCTCTGGAGCTGATCCTGAAGTAGGGGAACAAGCCACCAGGGAGAGTATAGAGGAAGTTAAAGAGTTGTTGTCCCATAATACCAAAATGGTTATAGCAGAGGCTGCACAGGAAATGGGCATTTTAACCGTAGGTATAGTGACATACCCTTTCTCATTTGAAGGTCCTCAGCGACAAAAACAGGCGGAATCGGGTATTGAAGAATTAAAGCAGCATGCTGATACACTGTTGGTTATTGAAAATGATAAGCTGCGAGAGATTTACGGTAACCTTACTTATTCTAATGCCTTTGCAAAAGCGGACAATATTTTAGCTACAGCAGCCAAGGGTATCGCTGAAATTATTACAGTTCCCGGCTATGTTAATGTGGACTTTGAAGATGTTCATACGGTGATGAAAGAAAGTGGTGCAGCAGTAATGGGAACAGGCCGTGCAGAAGGGGATGATAGAGCCCGTAAAGCGGTTGAAAAAGCTTTGACTTCGCCCCTCTTAAGTGAGAATAATATAGAAGGGGCTGAATATATATTGCTTAATATTTCGTATGATGAAAAAGAAGCGTTGATGGATGAGATCGAAGAAATAACGACGTATATACGAGAAGAAGCGGGGCAAAAAACTGAAATTATTATGGGAATATGTCAGCAAGAGGTGTTGGAAGATCAATTGAGCATTACTGTTATTGCCACTGGTTTTGATCCGCGACAGCAATCAAGAAAACAACAGGATGACCGGGTCGTATTTTCATTAGATGAAAAAGAGGAAGATCAAAAACAAAACGCTCCTCAATCTTCTAAAAAGTCTGAAATAAAGGACGAGCGGCAGTTTACCATTGAATTTGATATAGATCGTGAAAAAGAAAACACCAATCCCTCTTCCCCCCCGGAAACAGAAGACAATAAAAGTAAAACGGAGCAAGAAGTTAGAGAACCCTATTTAAAGAATAAAGAGGATACCAATACATCTTCAAAAAGAATTAAGCAAGAAGAAGAAAACACTTCGGAGGAAAAATCAAAAGACGAAAAGAACGTCCAGTTTACAGAGCATTCAAGTAAGAGTCAACGATTATTGACCCACAATAAAAAACGGATTTCGCAGCTCAAAAATTTAAGCGTGAAACTCAATAACCCTTCTTATCTAAATGAGATTGAGAAAGAACCGGCTTTTAAACGGCGAAATGTGGAATTGGAGAATGTACCGCATTCTTCGGAGCAAAACCTTTCTCGATACACCTTATCAGAAGAGAAAGAGAATAAAAAGTCCACCAAAAAGCATAATGAAAATACCGCGGCGAATAAAGAGCAGCAAAACGATGAAAAAAGGCCACAAATTCGGAAACGTAATCCTTATCTTCATGATAATGTGGATTAAGGGGATAGGTTTGTTATTGCCCCATTTCTCTATATAAATCCAATTGTTACCCCTTTCTCTTATATTATGCTATTATCCTATAAATCGAGGTGAAAAAGGTGATATTAAACAATGTTTATTTATTTTCCTCCCCTTTGCCTTTTAAGTGAAATAACTTTTCCACAAAATTTAAAATCTTTTGAATGAGAAGGGATAAAAGCAGATATTGTATTGGTACTGATATAATATTACTTATTTTATAACTTAAACTATTTTGTAACTTTCTGTTTTTTAACGGGTTATCTATTAATGTTGCAGATCATAGATCGAGGGCTAATTTAAAACCATTCTAAATACTGATTTTCCTTACTTTTCTTTTCTTGATTTTTAAAATTATCTATTAAATTTGGTGTCGAAAAACGAGTTCCATAAAAACAAAATATGGCTACAAACTCTCGTTCTTTATACATACGTTTAAATTTTATTGCTCAATTTTTTCTCACCCTTGGATTGGTGTTGGCTTTCAATTTCTATTCTCATGTTGCTGAGGCCCAACCTAATGGGGAAAAGATCTTTAATCAGAAATGTGCCCGGTGCCATAAAATATTTTCTGATTTTACAGGACCGGCTTTAAAAGGTGTCAATGATCGTCGCCCCAAAAAATGGTTGAAAAAATGGATTAAAAACTCTTCCGCTGTTATCGCAAGTGGCGATAAGTATGGCAAAAAGATATATAATGAGTGGGATCAAACGGATATGCCGGCTTTCCCAGGTCTGAGTGACAAGGACATTGAAGCGGTATTAGACTATATAAAGAAGCGTACTAAACAAGGTCCTAAAACAGCTTCTGCTCAAGGGGGAAGCGGGAAGGGAGGTCAGGCTGGCGGTCAAGCCTCTACCAGCACTATTAAAACGATTTTGATCGTTGCCGCGATTTCCTTGTTTATCATTGCTATCATTTTGAGCCGCATATTAAGTTCACTTAATCGAGTGGTGCGAGAAAAGACAGGGGAGTCCGTACCTGAACCATTATCGTTGGCGGGTATTGTAAAGAGTAAAAAATTTGGGGTCGTAGTTACTCTTGTTGTTTTTATTTTCTTAGGATCAGCAGTATATGAGGGAGCTGCCAGCTTGGGGCGTCAACAAGATTATGCGCCTGAACAACCGATCGCTTTTTCTCATAAAATTCATGCCGGTAAAAATAATATTGATTGCAAGTATTGTCACTTTGGTGCGGAGAAAAGTAAAAATGCAGGTATCCCCCCTATGAATGTGTGTATGAATTGTCATGAGGCAGTTCAAAAGTATCCGAAGAAGGTGTATAATGGGAATACCGGTACAGAAGAAATTCAAAAGCTTTTGAATCATTGGGAAAACAAAGAACCCATTAAATGGACCAAGGTGCATAATTTGCCGGACTTTGTATACTTTAATCACTCTCAGCATGTGAAAGTGGCGGGTATAGAATGTCAACAGTGCCATGGGAAAGTTCAGGAAATGGATGTAGTGCAGCAGAAAAAGTCTTTATCAATGGGGTGGTGCATCGATTGTCACCGTACTACAGAAGTTAATTTTGATAATAAGTATTATGATATGTTGGAAAACTTGCATAAAAAGTTAAAATCCGGTGAGATTGAAAAAGTGAATGCCGCTGATATAGGAGCTACTGATTGCCAACGGTGTCACTATTAAGGGAGTTGAAGAATAATTAATTAATAGCAAAAAAATTATTATGAGCTCAACAGATAAACAGTACTGGAAAGGGATAGCAGAGAAAAATAATAATGAAGCTGTCGAGCAAAGCAAGCAAGATGAGTTTGATGAAGAGTTACCGGTTGATGAGTTGTTGGAAGATAGTTTTCTCTCTCAAAAAACTAATCGCCGTAACTTCCTAAAATTTTTAGGGTTCAGTACAACAGCGGCTACAGTAGCAGCAAGTTGTGAAATACCGGTCAAAAAAGCAATACCCTATGTAGTAAAGCCAGAAGAGGTAGTGCCTGGGAAAGCATTGTGGTACGCCTCTACTTATTTTGACGGGGAGGATTATGCGAATGTATTGGTGAAAACACGGGAAGGACGTCCTATTAAGATAGAGGGAAATGAGAAGTCAGGAATCAATAAAGGCGGAACCAGTGCTCGTACACAAGCATCTGTGTTAGAATTGTATGATAGTACTCGCTTACAAGGACCAAAGAAAGACGGAAATAATAAGAGTTGGGCAGTCATTGATAAAGAGATTAAGGATAAGTTGAGTGCTATTAATGATAAAAAAGGAAATATAGCCCTGTTGACACGACCTATAGCCAGTCCTAGTACACAGGCTGTGATCGAAAAATTGAAGAAAAAGTATAGTGATACTACTGTTGAAAAAGTGCCTTATGAACCTTATTCTGCCTCTGCTATACTTGATGCCCATGAAAAGGATTTTGGCAAAAGGGCATTGCCTACTTATCTGTTTCATCGTGCTAAGGTTATAGTAAGTGTGGGAGCTGATTTCTTAGGAAGTTGGATATCGCCGGTGGAGCACGCTCGTCAGTATGGAGAAGGGCGGAAAGTAAGTAAAGAAAAGCCGTTTATGTCGCGACACATTCAATTTGAATCAATGATGTCGTTGACGGGCACCAATGCTGATGTACGAAGAGTAATTCCCCCTCATGAACACACCCTCCTGTTAGGTCATCTTTATTTAGAAGTGGCCAAGCGAGCAGGTGGTGCTACATTAAGTCTACCCCCTTTAACTAAACATAAAGAAGCTGTTAAGCAAACTGCTGAGGAGCTTTGGAAAAATCGAAACCGGGCTTTAGTCGTGGCCGGTACTAATGATGTAAAAGGGCAGCAGTTTGTTAACGCTATCAATAACTTATTAAGTTCCTATGGTAATACGCTTGATATAAAAAATCATTCTAACTTACGAGCGGGAGATGATGCTAAGGTACAAAAGTGGATTGATAAGATGGAGCAGGGCCAAGTGGATGCTGTGCTTTGTTATGGAGTTAATCCCGCCTATGATTATCCGGACCAACAGAAATTTAAGAAAGCATTACAAAACGTTGATCTCACCATTTCCTTTAATGACCGCATGGACGAAACAACTTCGTTGGTCCAGTATGCTTGTCCCGATCACCATTACCTGGAATCATGGAATGATACGGAGCCTCGTAAAGGATTTTACGGAATCACACAACCTACTATTCGTCCCTTATTTAATACACGACAAGCTCAAGCTAGTCTGTTAGCATGGGCCGGGGAAGATCAGGAGTATCGATCTTTTATTCGGCAGTATTGGGAGGATAATATGTTTACACAGCAAAAAGAGTACAAGAACTTCAAGATGTTTTGGCAAGATGTGGTGCAGAATGGGATGTTTGCATTGAAGCAGTCGGTAAAAGATCAGCCGAAGTATAAAGGAGATGTGGCAGCAGTGGCAAATAAAGTCAGCAAGAGGGAAACTACTCCCCACCTCGTACTTTATGAAAAAGTAGGCATAGGTGATGGAAGACATGCTAATAATCCTTGGCTGCATGAACTACCGGATCCGGTAAGTAAGATAACTTGGGATAATTATTTAATGGTTTCTCGGGATTTTGCAGAGGAAAAGCAATTGACAAATGCTATAAAGCAAAGTGAAGGGCTGGAGCCAACGACCGATGTGGTAAAAGTAAAAAATGAACAAGGAGAAACTGAATTACCAGTATATATTCACCCGGGTTTGGCAGGGAATACAATGGCAGCAGCGATTGGCTATGGCCGGCAGAAAGCTGGCAAGGCTGGTAATGGAGTAGGAAGTAATATGTATCCTTTTGTTCGTCAAAGCGAGGGGAATTTTCGTTATGTGGTTCCCGGTGTTAGTATTAAGAAGACCGGCAAAACACATGAAATAGCCCAGACTCAACTCCATCATAATTTGCATGGCCGACCAATAGTAAAAGACACCACCTTAAAAGAATATAAAGAAGATCCTTATTCAGGAAATGAAGAGTATAAACATCATGAGACGGATAAACATGGTCATATCAAGGAGGTAAAAGAGACCACCCTTTATCCAGAGCGCGAGTATGACGGGCATCATTGGGGAATGTCCATTGATCTGAATGCTTGTATAGGTTGTAGTGCTTGTGTGATTGCTTGTCAGGCTGAGAATAATATACCGGTTGTCGGAAAAGAAGAAGTAAAGCGAAAGCATGAGATGCACTGGCTTCGTATTGATCGCTATTACTCAGGAGATGAAGAGAATCCTGAAGTGACTCATCAACCTATGCTTTGCCAGCATTGTGATCACGCTCCTTGTGAAAATGTTTGTCCGGTGGCA
>CAZIGO010000009.1:0-14860 GCA_964538595.1 uncultured Chitinophagales bacterium
AAGTAGTACTGGAGTCGACCCGCGCCGTAGCTACGATAGAGTCGGAGGGGGAAATAGGGGACGGTGGTATAGAAGACCATCGATAAATAATATGTTGTCCTGTATCACTATTGGTTCCATCTAATGTGATGGAAGTGGTATCCTCAGCACAAACGGTATCCGGGCTGAGAGTGGCGACCGGTCGAGGATAACCATATACCGTGGAAGTATCCTCGTTAACACAACCGGTATTCGTATCTGTCACCGTAAGATAATAGTCGGTTTCTTCATCGGTATAGGATTGAGCAATGATAGAATCGGCATCGTCAATAGTTTTAGAAGGATCAGAAGTCCATTGATACTGAATATGGGTGCCGGTGGCACTACCGGTTCCATCTAAGCGAATAGTATCCGTTTTACCTGAGCACAGGGTATCCGGTGATACATCGCTAACCACAGTAGGAGGAGGAATAACTCCTGTGATAGTACTGCTATCGCTGCTACATCCGGTAATCGTATCGGTAACGTTAAGTGTAAAGGTGTCCGTAGTACAAACCAATGCTTCCGCTGTCAGGGTATTAGCATCAATGATAGTATTCCCTACCGCACTGGACCAACTGTAGGTAATATGGGTGCCGGTGGCACTGCCGCTCCCATCTAAAGTTACTGTATCACATGGACAAACAGAGTCCTGTGAAGCAGCAACCACTGCAGGGTTATCACTTACCACTATTTTTACCGTATCCCGTGATTTACAACCTATAATGGTATCCGTCGCTGTTAGGAAAAAGGAGGTAGTAGAATCGATATCAGCATTCGCTTCAATTGAATCGGCATTATTAATGGAAACAGCCCACGGCCGATCTGATGTCCAATTATAAACAATAGTTTTCCCGGTATCACTATCAGTACCGTCTAAGCTAACATTGTTAGAGGGAGATTGTCGACATAAAGAATCAGGAGAAGCTTTGGCTACAGCTTTTGGAATGGGAAATACATCAACTGTAATAGAAGAGTCGTTGACACAACCTGTAGCAAAGTTTGCGACAAATAATTCCACCGTATCCGACACACATGCTTCCATTTTAGTTACATAGCTGTTGACATTTTTAATCCAATTCCCTTCCGTACTACTCCAAAAGGGTAAGTGGTCGACGGAGCTGGAGCTGGCCGATCCATCTAAAGTAATAGTATCGCAAGCACAGGCCGAATCAGGTAAAGCCATCGGTGCCACTTTGGGCTGAGGATGGGCATAGACTTCGTCACTGGCTGAAGAATCACAGCCGGTTGAAGTATCTGTTACTGTTAAAGTAAAGTTGGTAAAGGTATCAACTTCAGCTGTTGCTTTAATAGAATCAGCATTATTAATTGTTACTTCGGCAGGCCGATCTGAGGTCCATTGATAAACAATATTAGATCCGGTAGCACTTCCCGTACCATCCAAATCGATCTCTACTGTCGTATCTGCCTCACAAATTGTATCGGGTTCTACATCAGCTACGGCTGCCGGCCGGGGAAAATTAAAGAGTGCCAACGTAGTATCTGAAAAACACCCGGTAGAGGTATCTGTTACCGTAAAAGTAACGGTATCACTTTGACAGACCAAAATATCTGCTTCAATAGAGTCAGCATGCTGTATGGGATTTCCTTGCTGGCTACTCCAATTATAAACGAGATTATTATGGGTAGCACTGCCGGTGCCATCCAAATGAATGGTGTCGCAAGTACAAACCGTATCTTCATTTTTCGATGCTTGGATAGCCGGGATGGTATCAACATTAATAGTCAGTGAATCCTCGGTAACACAACCTGTCCCGCGTTGAGCCACTACTTTATACTTCATAGTATCATCCGGGCAAACTTCTATACGAGTGGTATCGGTAGCCACTTGCGACGTCTCATCATACCAATCATAGGTGACACCAGCCGTATCGCCGTCTACGGAAAGTATAGTACACTCATTTTCACAAATATTGGTATCTGTCGCCGACAAGGCAAAAGTAATAGGGGTATCAAGGGTATAGGTAAAATTGACCGTATCGATACAGCCCGTAGCGCCATCGGTGACTTCTACAGTGAAATCATAATTCCCGGCATCGACATAGTTAAAATCAGCCACGACACAAGAATCTGAAGTAGAATTTAAGAGCGTATCGTGCGGTGCGGACAATGACCAATCATAACTGGAACCAGCACAAGCCCCGGTCACACAAAATTTAGATTTTGAGGAAGTATCACTGGCACAGGTAGGAGTAGTTGTCACCCCCGGTGGCGGATGAACTTGCACAGTTAAAGTAGTCGTATCCAAGCACCCTAAACTGTCTCTTACCCTAATTTGATAAGTGGTAGTGGTACTTACGCGAGTGAAGGCTGTATCCGTAATTAGTTGATCGACAGTGTGCAATGTATCACCAAGACCTTGTGTAGGTTGCCACGTAATAGTAAAAGGTGGGCTACCTTGGTTAATTTCATATTCAAAAGCAACAGAGTCCTGGGAGCAGAAAGCATTGTCGCCTTCACAAGAAGTAGAGGGGGTGGAGATTAAGCTAGCTGTTATATCCGGTTTGTTGACATTAACGATAACTGTATCGAAATCCTTACAGCCATTAGCATCTGTTACTTCTACTACATACTCATAAGGGCCTCCTGCTCCCAACCCACTCACAGAAGTACACTGAGAGTCTGCCGGTGTGGGGGCTACGGGACCCGACCATTGAAAACTGTAAGGGGCCTGCCCGGTAGACGAATCGACCTCCACGCACATCCACCCCGTATCTCCTTGACAAAAGGATATAGTATCATCAGCCGACACTTCCAAGGCTGAATCAATAGAATTAAAGGTTTGACGAATAGTATCAGGGCCACAATCTCCTTTTCCTACCAACTCCACAGTAATGCTGTCATCATGTTCACAAGGGGTATACCAAACCGTATCAGGGTTAGAAGCAGAAGTTACTATAATAGAAGAGGTGTCACAATCCTGGAAAAAGAACCATTTCCATTTGTCTATGGAGGGATCATTACCGGTTGGCTGCATGGTAGCACTAGAGATAAAACCGGTAGGAGTTCCGGAACAGGTGATACCTACCGTATCCATACTAACTTGCATCTCTTCTACCGTCACGGTTCGTTGAGTAGCCGGTGGCGGGTTGCCACACTCTTCTAAAGAAGCTCTGAGTTCAATATCATAATCTCCCGGACTGTTATAGATGACATTGGTATCGCTATCTAAACAATTTGTATTATTATTTGAGCAAATATTGGTGAGTTGGAAGCCCGCTCCTTTATCTAAGTTCCACTCATATATAATTGTCCCCCCTCCCAAAAAGGTTTCATTCGTTAAAGTCAATGGATCGCCCGTACAATGGGGGTCATTTTTATCAATATCAAAGAAGGGCCCCGGATCGGTAACCAATGCATTACTACTGATATTTTGTGCTTTAATATTAAAGTCTTCTTCATTTCCCTGCATTCCATCAATGATAATATAGTAACAGGAATCAGGCTGCGTAGTAATAGTATCTCGCATGGAAGCACTGGGACCTGACACCGAGTCACAAGATCCTGAAATAGCCTGTAAATCTCCACAATTACAAGAGGGAGATTTGAATATCTGCATCTTATGGCCAGGATTAGAATCTACTTTCGAAACAATAATTTCCGCATCCCCCCCTTGGAATCCCTTAGTATAATACCATACACTATTACTGGAAGAGCTTCCACAAATAGTGCTGTCAGCAGTAGCATCAATAGTGGTAGGGGGCGAAGGGGCATTGGCACAATGTCCACCCGCTTCTCCCTCTTTTAAAAAGGCAGCTTGCCCACAATCATCGTTAATAGGCTGGGCCCCACTTAGAATCGGGAACAAAAATAAAGTAATATATGTGATTAATATGTAGACTATATACCTAATAAATTCTTTAATTTGTGGCTTATTGTACGGAGGATGAACAAAAAAGTTGCAAAATTTTTCGGTTATTTTTCAACATAAGGGAACAACTATCCTTGGTTTTCAGCTTAAAAATTACTCGCCTAATTCAAAATCTCTTCTATTATCGGTCTTGAATTCAATTGTTTGGGACCCATAATATGCCATTTATAATATTGTTCCAAAGCTTTTGTTAATTGTTTTCGTACCGGTAAAGACAATTGTATTTGATCAAATGAAGAAAAATTACTATCCAATAATACGGAAAAGTTTCGACTTTGGGTGGTGGTCAAAAATTTATCATGAGAAGGGATATTTGAATAAAATTTGCCCTTTTTAATATTAAAAAAAGGCGTATCTTCATTAAAATTGTTGGTGGGGTAAAATCCCATATGTTTCGTTAACTTAACCAAAAAAAGTAGGTGGAAGTTAGCAATTCCTGATTTTTTTTGATCAAAAAATTTAAAGGCATGTAACAAAAAGTCAAATAAATGAGGGGAACGTAGACTTCCGTCTATAGACTTATAAAAAATTTCCAACACATATAGAACCAAAGAAGATTTAATTACATGAAAAGGGAGTTGCTGATATATATGAGCCGCTTTTAACTCTTTAACCCGCTGTATATTTTTATTATCCTTATGATAGACGACCATTTTCAATAAAGAAGCAGGTTGTAACAGGGAAGGACTAAAACGGGGTTTCCTTTTTCTTACTCCATTGATAATATAGGATTGTAACCCAAACTCTTTGGTAAATATTTTTGAAATCATACTCGTCTCCCCATACTTTGTATTTTTGACCACTATTCCTTGAGTTTTATAAATCATAGTAGGAAGAGAGAGATCAAAATTTTAATTGCAAACTGCCGTATACATTAAAGCGATTAATATCAGCCGTAGGTGTACCAGGGTGGGTGAGTCGCCAAACCGCATCTACACGAAAGAAGCGAAAAATGTTTTCAATCCCTCCCCCTACTTCTACATAAGGTAAGGGGTAAGCCGTTGTTATATTCATATTTTGGTTAAACTGTTGGTTTTCAGTATTCATTTTTCCCCAAAAGGCCCGTCCTGTAACTAAGGTACGCCACTTCAACCGTCGTATCCGGGGCACCCGGTCGAGCAGCAACCCTTCAAAATAATGAGTGAGAAAAAGTTGAGCATATTGATCAGCTGCAAAATGATATTCTCCCATATTATTGAAAGCATAACGATTATAGTAATAAGTATCATTCCCTTTGGGTACTTTCAATAAAAGATAAGGCAGTTTATTATATACTTTACCACCCTCCAGGGCCCAACTCAACTTCCCTTTTGGCTTTATATCGAGATCATCTTCAATGTTTAATGAAAGCTTGTGATAATTGAAATCACTACTTAACACATCCGACACACCTACTGTATAGTTAAACTCTACTACCGGATAATCGGTACCAATACTCACGCGATTAAATCCTCCCTTGACAAACTTTTCCTTATAAGCAAACCGTAGATTGAACCGGCTTTCTGTGGTTTTGATAGTGGAATGTTGGGTTTCCCCCCTTCTGTATTCAAATGGGAAGTAAGGGTCCATATGAGCATTGCGCAATGTTATGCGAGAAGAGAGACTTTTATTGAGTTGTCGTTCATAGTAAGCCCGCCTTTCTTCTACGCGTATTAATTTTTGATCTACGTTTTTACGTAATGCGATGGCAAACAAATTATCTTCATCGAGCTCATCAAAATGTTCGGCCTCCAGATTTAAATCATCTTTATAAGACACACCGACTTTCTGCCAAGGTTCGCGACTCAACACATACTCTGCCCCTACTCCGTACTTATAGTCCCGGTCTTTTGTCCCGAAAGCAACATATCCCTTTAGTAAAAGACGTTCACTGAACTTGTCATTTGTTTTAACACCAAACCGAACACGCAATCCCTCGACCTGATCAGTACTCAACATAGAAAAGTAAGGACCGATATCTACCTTCCCCGCCTCTTTATATCCACTAACAATAGTAGTCACTACATCCACTACCGTTTGAAACTCGGGCAGATCCTTTAACGTATCCACCATAGAATATATGGCCTGTTCATTTTTTGATAAGGTATCATGGCGAACCTTTCTCCAATAGGACTCTTTTTTACCATAAACACTATCAGCTACCACCACTTCCTCTTCGCTTTTATTAAAATTAGAATCGATATTCGGGGGGTTTACTTTAACATCACTATAAGAAGTAGTTTTACGCCCAATAACCCCGATAGAACGATCACTTTTCTTCCCGGGGAGCCCTAAGGCCTTCATCGAAGAAACAAAATCAACTACTAACTTGTCTTTCTCAAGCATCCAAACTTTATTGCTATCCGCCTGACGTATGTTCTTAGGTAAATTAAGGTCTTTTACTGGTTTAAACTCTTGAAACACACTCAACCGTTCCACAAAGTTAATATTAACATCAGGAGCCATCTGCATACTGATCTCTTGGATAGCAAATTGGTTGTCGACTACCCAAAAGTACCCAAAAAAGGTATTGGTCTGCTTCCGCTTGGGTTTAAAATTAATTTTATAGCAGATACGCCCTTCAATGATAGCTGTATCAATCATTTTGTAATTGTAATAATTACGACCCTGCTCAGCAATGGGACTCACAAACGATTTATCTAAAATAGGGATAAAATCTTTGTAGATATTGATTTCCTGATACATCGATCCCAAAAAATTAGTAATAGTAGCATTTTTTACGCCTGAAAGTCGAGTAGCCTTAATAAACTCCTTTTCTGCTGTTGGAGTTTTACGATAATAATAATCAGAAAGTGTTTCAGAGAGAAATACTGGCAAAAAGGGTTCCTTCCCACTGACTGTGTCAATATTATTTAACACAAATTGAAAAGGCTGGAACATCTTCTTTTTGGTAAATTTAGCATCCTGTATATTGTCGACATCTACTTCAATTTTATTATAAACCTCATACTGATAAGCGCCCAGATTACTTCTATTATTTTGCGACTTATTTTTAATAATTTCATCAAGTATGATATGGGCCGGTTTTTTATTACTAGCCCGCACTACTACCTCGGACATTTTAAAACCGGATCGTTTTAACTCAAAGTTAATCGTCTGATGAGCTTGTTCATCTATGAGTTTTATTTTTTTATCATACCCCACTACTGAAGCCACTAACGAATCACGGGAAGCAGGTACTTGTAATTTATACTTTCCTTCCATATTGGTTGAAACACCAATAGTCGTTCCTTTTACATAAACATTCGCGTAGCCCAAAGGTTCTTCTGTATGTTCATCAGTTACTTCCCCCGTAATGGTTACCGTTTGCGCATTCATCATAAAAGAAGAAACGAAAACCGCTCCCATTCCTAATAACCAATGCGCAATATGGAACTTATACAAGAGATGAACTACACGCATATTTTTACTTATACTATTATATAATGAGCTTCCTCACCAACTTTACTGTCGCTTATAATAGTCTTCATTGCAATAAAGCAAAAACATATTATATACCAAAATTATTAAGTTCATCACTTTCTCAATAGACTTTCCTAAAAACGTAAAGCTATTTTACTATTTAATTAATTAAATAATATTTCAGGAACAAAGCTGTATAATTAAAAATAATTTTTTAATTTTGTGATACCCCGTTATTTGCTTAAATTTAGGGTTCGCTATATTGGGCAAATCATTTTAGATGCTAAAAAGACATATATAATATGAAAAGGACAGTATTACTATCTTTCATAGCCTTGTTTTTCTTATCCTGTATGAAAAACTGTGGTGGTGGGCAGCGTAACCCTTTGGATGATCTCAAAAAAGTGGAAAAGGGAAAAGCCTATTATGGTGGAACTTTTATCTACAACGAAACGGCAAACTTTAAAAGCTTATACCCGCTCAATGTGACCGAAACAGTTGGTAATCGTATTTGTACTCAAATATATGAAGGACTAGTTCGTCTCGATCAACAGAATCTTTCAGTTTTACCTGCCATTGCAAAAGACTGGGAAGTAGACAGCACCGCCACCAAGTACACCTTCCATTTGCGAGAAGGAGTTAAATTCCATGATGACCCTTGCTTTCCCGAAGGTGAAGGCCGTGAAGTGACCGCACAAGACTTCAAATATTGTTTTGACAAGCTTTGCACTTCTGCATCTAATAACCAAGCCTCTTGGATATTTAAAAACAAAGTCAAAGGAGCAAATCAGTATTTTAAGGCCACTAAAAAAGGGGAGGCCCCTAAAGGAGGAGTGCCAGGCATAAAAGTAGTAGATGACCATACATTAGTTATTGAGCTTGAGCGCCCCAATGCCAGCTTCTTGAACACATTAGCCATGACTCAAACATCTGTTTTTCCCAAAGAGGCCTATAAAAAATATGGCAAAAAAATACGCGATCACCCGGTAGGGACTGGTCCTTTTCAACTCAAAAAGTTAGAACAAGGCGAAGCGGTTATTTTAACCCGTAACGAAGATTATTGGGGCAAAGATGAACAAGGGAACGCACTGCCTTACTTGGATGCTATCAAAGTATCCTTCATTAAAGAATCTAAGTCAGCGTTATTAGAATTTAAAAAAGGCAACTTAGATATGAAATATCGGTTGCCGCTTGAAATGATTAAACAGGTTATTGATCAAAAGAATCGAACTTTAACAAAGGATTATAGTAAATTTAACTTACAAACGACACCGTCGTTAACTATTGAATATTACGGTTTCCAACATCAAACTGACCTGTTCAGTAACAAAAAGGTGCGTAAAGCGTTCAACTATGCTATTGATCGGGAGAAATTAGTTAAATATACGCTCAAAGGAGCAGGTATTAAAGGAGTATACGGGGTTGTTCCTCCTGCCATCGTAGGATATGGAGCTAAACAAATAAAGGGTTATGAATTAAATGTAGACAAAGCGCGCCGGCTTTTAAAAGAAGCGGGCTATCCCCAGGGCAAAGGTTTCCCTAAAATTGACTTACAGATCAACTCCGGTGGTGACCGCAGAATTCAGATTGCCGAAGCTGCCCAAAAGATGTTAGAAGAAAATTTAAATATTAATGTTAATGTAAAGGTGCTACCTTGGCCCCAACACTTATCACGTCTTGAAAGTGGAAAAGCGCGTTTTTTCCGAAGTGGTTGGCAAGCGGACTATCCCGATCCTGAAAACTTTCTTAATAAATTTTATGGATTACACTTACCCGAGAAGGGCGAAAAATCCTATATCAACTCCGTACGATATCAAAATGATACTTTCGATTCATTACTCACAAAAGCCTTGAAAACACAAGATGAAGATAAACGGCTTGAACTATACCGGAAAGCCGATCAAAAAGCCATTAACGACGCGGTTATTATCCCCTTATTTTACGCTCGTAATTATCGGTTACTCCAACCCTATGTGAAAAATTTCCCGCAAAACCCGATGGAATATCGTACTTTCCGGAGTGTTTACTTTAAACCGCCGGAAAAGAAAAATGATAAAACCTCGTAATTCTTCACATCAGCAAATTTATCATTATTTCTAAAGTATCGCGCTGGGAAAGTTGGTTAATCCCTTATGTAATAATATTGCCTGATTTTACCGGGCTTAATTTAAACTAAGTTTTACTATTTTACGTTATGTTATCCCATGGCTTCTCAAGAAGACTATACCATCCTGCTTCATAAATTAGATGAATTCATCCGGAAATATTATAAAAACAAAATTTACCGGGGGCTTATCTATGTAGCTGCATTAGTAGCCAGTTTTTTCTTAATAATTACTGCTTTAGAATACTTCAATCACTTTAATGCTACTGTCCGTACTTTTCTTTTTTACAGTTTTATCCTTATCAGTACCAGCATAAGTATTTACTACATCCTGCTTCCCCTAGCAAAATATTTCCAGCTAGGTCCTGTTATCACCCATGAGCGGGCCGCTCAAATTATTGGTGATCATTTTCCTCAAGTTAGTGATAAGTTATTAAACACCTTACAATTACAAGCTCAACAACAGAAAAGGGATAGTCAACCTCTGATCAAAGCCAGTATCAATCAAAAAATACAAAATCTCCGCCCTATCCCGTTTCAACACGCCATTGATTTATCAGAAAACAAAAAATATATAAAATATGCCATAATACCTCTCCTATTAATCGGCGGACTTTTCTTATCTGCTCCTAAAATAATCACTAATAGTACTTACCGACTTATTAAACACCAACAACAGTTTGAAGCCCCTGCCCCCTTCCACTTTAAAATAAAAAATAAACAATTAGAGGCACCTCAATATGAAAACTTCACACTTCAAATAGAAACACAAGGGCAAGTCATCCCTCAAGAAGCTTTTATACATATACAAGGCCATAAGTACCGTTTAAAGAAAAAAGATAAAAATACATTTGAATATATTTTCAAAAACGTAAAAGATGACATCTCCTTTTACTTAAGTGCCAACAATATTAACAGTTCTTCATACCAATTGTCTGTATTGCCCAAACCAGTATTAAAAAATTTTGAGGTACAGCTGAACTACCCTGCCTATACTGATAAAGGCTCCAAAAAACTAAAAGATGTAGGGGATTTAGCTGTACCCGTGGGTACTCATATCACATGGTGGTTTAAAAGTGAAAATACGGATTCATTAAAGATTCGCTTCGGTGATCAACTTCACCTTGCTCAGCCTGCTGGCCCGAATATTTTTCAGTTAAAGCAACAAGTAATAAAAGAACAACCATATACGATTTATCCTTCCAATCAACATATCAGCCGCTCCGACTCTGTTCAATATTACATATCAGTTATCCCTGATGCTTCTCCCACAATACAAGTTAAGCAATTCAAGGACAGTTTGGACCAACACCACATATACTTTACCGGCAAAGCCAGCGATGATTATGGTCTACAGCGCCTTGCCTTTAAATACAAGATATTAGGTAAAAACAATCAAAAAACAAGTTCCCGCTCTATCCAATCAACAAATATTGCAATTTCCAAAGGAGCCAGTCAAGAACAATTCTATTATACCTGGAATTTACAAGCTGACTCTCTACAGCCGGGCAGTAAAGTCAAATATTTCTTTGAAGTCTGGGATAATGATCAAGTGCACGGCAGTAAATCTACCCGCTCTCAAGTTATGTACCTCCAGAAGCCCAGCCGGGAAGAGATGGAGAAATTAGCCGAAAAGACAAGCAGCAACATCAAAGAAAACTTAGTCCAAACCTCTCAACAAGCCAAACAGTTACAACAGGAGAGCAAACAACTAAAACAAAATCTTTTACAAAAAAAACAATTATCCTGGGAAGACCGCCAATCGATAAAAAAATTACTGGAACAACAAAAGGAGCTTCAGAAAAAGATGAAAAAGGTGCAGAAGAAGCAAAAAAAGCTCCAGGAGCAACAGTCCAGCTACCAACAAAAAGATCCTGATGTAAAGAAAAAACAGGATCAATTGGAAAAAATGATGGAAGAAAACATTGACAAGCAGTATCAAAAGAAACTACAGGAACTACAAAAAAAGCTTGATCAACTTAACAAAAAGAAGGCGCTCCAGGAGTTACGTAAAATGGAAAAATCCAATGCTAACAAAGCCAAAGACTTAGAACGCATTGCAGAACTTTTTAAGCAATTGCAGCTAGAGCAAAAATTAAAACAATCAGCTAAAAAACTGGATACTCTCGCCCAACAACAAAAAGAGCTCTCCCAAAAAACGGGGAACCAAAACAAAAGCACTGAAGAATTATCAAAAAAGCAAAAAGACCTCAACCAATCATTTGAAGAGATGCAAAAAGAGCTTAAGAATATCAAAGAGATTAACAAGCAATTAGAAAACCAACACGATTTAAAAGACACCAAATCTGAACAAAAGGAGATTCGTCAACAAATGAAAAAGAGTCTACAAAAGTTGCAGAAAAATCAACGCAAAGGGGCGCAACAAAACCAGAGAAAATCCTCTAAGAAAATGAAAGAGCTAAGTCAAAAGATGAATCAAATGATGCAATCGATGGAAAAAAACATGATACGGCTTAATCTCCAAACGGTACGTCAAATTTTAGATAATTTAGTCAAACTTTCTTTTACACAAGAAGAGTTACAGCAACGACTTCACACTATTAATATAAACAGTCCGGCTTATAAAAAGCTAATGGAAGATCAAAGTCAAGTTCGAAATGATATGGAGTTAGTAAAAGACAGTTTAGAAGCCCTAAGCAAGCGAGTCTTTCAAATTCAATCTACTGTTGACAAGGAGGTTCGCGAAATTGATAAAAATCTGGATAAAAGCATTAAAGCTTTAGAGCAGCGCCACACTAAGAGTGTAAGCACCCACCAACAATATACAATGACAGCCATGAATAATTTAGCGGTATTATTAGATGAGATGATGCAACAAATGCAAAAACAGTTAGCCAAAAAGCGTTCAGGCAAGCAAAATTGCCAAAAGCCCGGCGCCGGTCAGTCAACCCCAAAACTTTCCAAAGAACAGCAAAGATTGAACAAACAGATCAAGTCGCTCAAAAAGAAAATGAAAAAGAGCGGTAAATCCAGCCAGCAGTTAAGTAAAGAATTAGCCCGCTTAGCCCGAAAACAATCTGCTATACGCCAAAAGCTGCGCGAAATGAAACAAAAAAATAAGAACAGTCCGGGTAAAATGAAAAATGCTGATAAAATAGAGCAACAAATGGAAGAAAGCGAAGAGGACATCGTCAATAAACAATTATCTCATGAGTTAATAGAACGCCAGAAAAAAATCTTTAGCCGTTTATTAGAAGCGGAAAAAGCCATGCGCAAACAAAAGCTATCCAAAAAGAGAAAAGCTCAACAACCCGAGAAAGCATCTACACCCGAGCCCCCACCTGCTTTCAAGAAGTATAAAGAAATGAAAGCGCAACAAACCGAACTTTATAAAACAGTACCTCCTTCTTTACGCCCTTATTACAAACAACTGGTAGAAAAATACTTTAATACAATTA
The DNA here is from genome assembly GCA_964538595.1 of uncultured Chitinophagales bacterium. Lineage (GTDB taxonomy): Bacteria > Bacteroidota > Bacteroidia > Chitinophagales > CAZIGO01 > CAZIGO01. The sequence continues at coordinate 12,836 of CAZIGO010000009.1, forward strand.
GTCATTAAGGCCAGTGTTCTTTTTTACAACCCTCATTGCCAAGATTTACCGTATTTTTTTATATTTGAAGCATGGTGACGGAAAAATACCAACTCAAGTTTCCCTCTAAGCCCGAGAATATTTCTTTAGTAGAATCCTTTCTGGATAACACTTGTGATGAACTAGGTATTGGCGATGAGTTATACGGCAATATTTTAATATCCGTTACTGAGGCCGTTAATAATGCCATCAAACACGGCAATCAAAATGAACAATCTAAGGTGGTTGCTTTACACATGGACCAATCCAATAATCACATCACTTTCATTATAAAAGACCAAGGCAGCGGGTTCGACTACACTAATTTACCGGATCCCACGGCTCCTGAAAATATTGAAAAACCTACCGGCCGGGGTATTTTTTTAATGCGGCAATTAGCAGATAAAGTGAGCTTTGAAGATGAAGGCAGTACCGTCAAGATCTCTTTTGACTTAAACCCTTCATCATAAACGGAGATCTTCTACCGGGCTATGGGGCTTTATTTTCATTGTATCGATGTTGACTGTCCGCTTACAACTTCCGCTACCCGCCAGTGGATTAAGACAATTATCAAAAAGCATCAATATACTTTAAAGACCGTCAATATTATCTTCTGTAATGATAATTACCTGCTCCAAATCAATAAACAGTATTTAGGTCATGATTATTATACCGATGTTATTACGTTCAACAACCGGGAATTAGGGGGTGAGGTAGAGGGGGATATTTTTATCAGTACAGAACGAGTGAAGGAACATGCGGCAGTATATAACACTTCATTCTTTGGGGAGCTCCACCGCGTTATAATACATGGCATACTACATTTATTAGGATATCGGGATCATACTCCATTCTTACAAAGTACCATGCGCCAAAAAGAAGACCATTGTCTCCAACAACTCACGCAACAGAGAAAAAGGAATAATAGGTAGGGTTATAAGGGGATAATGCTTAGATTCATTTACAGGAACGTATCTTCTTCATATTGACCCCGCCTTCTACCCAATCAAAATAGCGCCCGCCGGCCGCTATGAGTGCTCCAATGGTAAACCCACCTATGTGCGCCATATAAGCAACACCTCCCCCGCTTCCTCCTGTAGCACCACTCTGAATAATTTGAAACACTATCCACAACCCTATCCACCAAACAGCACCAATTGTGGTGCGACCGATAAAAAAGTAAATCCAATAAAATATTTTTATTCGGCTCCGAGGAAATAGCACTAAATAAGCTCCCATAACACCTGATATTGCACCGGAAGCACCAATAGTAGGAATTTGTGAGTTAGGGTCTACGCCAATATGCGCCCATGAAGCCACCACTCCACATATTATATAAAAGACCAGAAAATAAAACCGTCCAAACCGGCTCTCTATGTTGTCACCGGTAATCCAGAGAAACAACATATTCCCCCCTAAATGCATCATTCCCCCGTGCAAAAACATGGATGTTATAAAATCCAGCGGTTGCGCTTGAGCAGGAACCAAAGCCCCATTATTACGCAATACTTGCAATTGCTCTTCAGGGGGCAATAACAACCATTCAAAAGTGAGCAAAAATATCAACACATTAAGACCGATCAGCCCATATGTAACATAAGGTACTTTTTCAGATGGATTAATATCTTCATAAGGAAAGATCATAGAGAAGTTTATTCGTTTACTTTCAAGTATTTCCAGCTTATCAAGCGTATAATGGAAGGTAATAAAAACCCTTCTATCTTAACAATACTCCGCTGTGCTTTGTTACATCGAATATGTTTCACGTGGAACACCCTAGGTTGATGTTTCACGTGAAACACTGTATATAAATTGTTATTTCGGTAATCATCAAAAATAATGATAAATATAAGGGCATTTAGGTGAAGAATCTTAAATTTGCGTACTGATTAGTGAATCAAAATTGAACAAATACAATGTTTGCAGAAGAATACGATTTAATAGTTGTAGGAGCCGGTCATTCGGGAAGTGAAGCAGCCGCAGCTGCGGCCAATATGGGTTCAAAAG
>CAZIGO010000009.1:14870-20709 GCA_964538595.1 uncultured Chitinophagales bacterium
TAGTAGTTACCATGGATATGACGCGTATTGCTCAAATGTCATGTAATCCAGCAATGGGCGGAATAGCCAAAGGACAAATATTGCGAGAAATTGATGCTCTCGGAGGTTATTCTGCGCGAGTTGCTGATCGAACTCGAATACAATATCGGATGCTGAACCGTTCTAAAGGACCCGCTATGTGGAGTCCTCGTACGCAAAATGACCGATGGAATTTTACTCGAGAATGGCGTATTATGCTTGAGGAAACCCCTAATTTGGATTTTTGGCAGGAAATGGTCACCGGTGTTTTAGTAGAAAATGATAAAGTAAAAGGGGTGAAGACTCAAATGGGGTATAAAATACCAGCTAAAACAGTATTATTAACAAATGGCACGTTCTTAAACGGTTGTATACACATAGGTGAAAAACAATTTGGAGGAGGACGAGCTGGAGAACGAGCTTCTAAAGGAGTGACAGCCTGTTTGGAGGACTTAGGTTTTGAATCGGGACGGATGAAAACAGGTACTCCTCCCCGAATTGATGGAAGAACAGTTAACTTTGATAAACTTGAACAACAAAAAGGAGATGCGAATCCCGGACGATTTTCTTTTAAAAAGGACGCTACACCCAATGACCAAATGAGTTGTTGGATTACTTATACCAATCCTGATGTTCATAATGAATTAGCTAAAGGCTTTGATCGTTCTCCAATGTTCCAAGGACGTATAAAAGGAGTCGGGCCCCGTTATTGTCCGTCTATTGAAGATAAAATTGACCGTTTTGAGGAAAAAGATCAGCATCAAATATTTATTGAGCCGGAAGGATGGCGAACACATGAAATGTATGTCAACGGTTTTTCAACATCATTGCCGGAAAAGGTTCAGTATGATGCGATACGTAAAGTCCCGGGCTTAGAAAACGTAAAACTATTTCGACCGGGATATGCTATCGAATATGATTATTTCCCGCCGAAACAAATTAAGCATAGTTTAGAAACGAAGTTGGTGGATGGTTTGTTTTTTGCTGGCCAAATCAATGGTACAACAGGTTATGAAGAAGCAGCCTGTCAAGGATTAATGGCAGGGATCAATGCTCATCGAAAAGTGAAAGATGAAGAACCGGTTGTTTTAAAGCGTTCTGAGGCCTATATAGGGGTATTGATCGATGATCTTATCAATAAGGGAACAAAAGAACCTTATCGAATGTTCACCTCCAGGGCCGAATACCGGATATTACTTCGACAAGATAATGCTGATCTTCGTTTGACTCCCATTAGTCATGAAATTGGATTGGCGGATGATGAAAGAATGGAACGCGTCAAAAAGAAAAAAGAGGGAATTGCTGCTTGTAAAGAATTTCTGAAAGAGACCAGTATTGCACCTGATCAAATCAATACTCTTTTAGAAGAAAGAGGTACCTCGCCTTTAAAACAAAAAGATAAAATGCACCAATTGTTAAAAAGACCTGAAGTAGAACTTAAAGATTTAGTGGAGCATAATCCAGCAGCAAAAGAATTCTTTGAAAAGTTTGATGATACCATCTTGGAACAGGTAGAAATTCAAATAAAGTACAAAGGCTATATTAAGAAGCAAAAGGAGATGGTCAAAAAGATGAACCGTTTAGAAAAGGTAAAATTGCACCCTGGTACTGATTATAATAAGCTGGAATCACTTTCTTCAGAAGGTCAAGAAAAACTGAATGAGATTCAACCTGAAACATTAGGTCAAGCCAGCCGTATAAGCGGTGTGTCAGCATCTGATGTGTCGGTATTAATGGTACAGATGGGGCGATAAAATCACCCATTTTTATAAATTAGAGTGATATCATTCGAACCGAAGCGCATAGGATCTTAAAATGGGGGGGCATTATATCAGTAGGTACTCTCATTATTATAATACTCTCCCATTGCGCAAACCAAGTGCCCCCAAAAGGAGGTCCTAGAGACAAAACGCCGCCCCAACCTAAACAATATATTCCTCCCAATAAAAGCATTAACTTTAAAAGCCCATTAATAGAAATAGAATTTAATGAGTTCATAAAAACACAAAAAACACAAACAAATACTTATATATCTCCTCCACTGCCAGAACCTCCAAAGGTTTCCTCTCATAAAAAAACTTTGTCGATTGAGTTACCCGATAGTCTGAAAAAAAATACCACCTATACTATACAATTAAAAGATGTGGTTAAAGACATTACAGAAGGCAACACAGCTAAATCAATAGAGTATATATTCTCTACCGGTCCCCATATAGATACCAACAGTATACAAGGACACATGGTAAAATTACCAAGTTTATCATATGAAGAAGGATGGTATATCCTCCTTCATAAAAGGCAGTCCGACTCTGTTATTTATAACGCTAAACCGACTTATTATGGTATTACAAACAAGTCTGGTCATTATAAGATTAAAAATATAAAAACAGGGAATTATGATTTATATGGATTAAAGGATGAAAATGATAACTTGCGTTATGACTTGCCCGGGGAAAGTATCGCTTTTTTGGATAGTACCATTACTATTAATGATACATCAGGTTTTTATAATTTAAATCTATTTAAAGAAGCCAATCGTCCACAAAAAATTATAAAAGTGAGCAGTGAATGGCCCGGTAAAGTAGTCTTTTATTTTAACAAGCCTGTGCATGATTTATCAATTAATAGACTTTACCCCCCTATGCCTGCCCAAAAAAGGGGATGGATAGATAAAAAAGAAGGGACGGATACTATACCATATTGGAATCCGGAAAAAAATACCGACAGTTTGGTGTTCAAAGTTGAAACGTCTAATTATAAAGATACGGTATATAGTCAAATATTAGCTCCCTCTGCTAAAAGAAAGAAAACATTAAAAAAGTTGAGATTTACGGATAATACAGGTCAAGATAACACATTAAACCCAGAAGACAATCTTGTGTTGAAAGCCAATCACCCTTTATCTGATAAACAAAAACTACCGATATCATTATTTAAGGATAGTATTTTAGTGGATAGCAATGTGCAGATAATAGCAAATAAGGGTTCACGTCAAATAGTTATAGATCATTCCTGGAAAGGGGGCGAAAAATATAACCTAAAGATATTGCCCCGTACAATTTTCGATATCTATGGATTTACTCAGGACAGTTTATCGTTAACATTTAACACATACAGCAAAGGAGAATTTGGTAGTTTAACGGTAAAAGCAACAGATAGTACAGTACGTGATCAACAGTATTTGGTTCGGTTATATGAAGGGAAGATTAAATCTAATGATAACTATATAGAGCAACTCACGTTTTCAACAGATACCAGTTATAAGCTAGAAGATATACATAAAGGAGAATATAAGGTACGTGTCATAAAAGACAGGAATAACAACAACCAATGGAATACCGGTGACTACAGTAAACAAAGACAACCGGAGAAAATTATTACTTATTCAGGAACAATTACAATCAAAAGTCAATGGACGACAAGCATTACGCTTCGTGAACTACTCCCCAATAATCGTCATAATGAGGGCAAGACAAGATAAGCAGAGGGAAGTAGTTAGTTAAAGAATCTTTTGTGAAATATAAAAATTAACAACACCCCAATAGTAATAGCAGTATCAGCTAAGTTAAAAACAGGTCGGAAAAATATAAAATAATCCCCTCCCCAAAAAGGGAGCCATTCGGGTAAATAGCCTCGTACTAAGGGTATGTACAACATATCAACTACTTTGCCTTGTAATATGTTTCCATATCCCCCACTATTTGGTAAAAATTGGGCCACTGCCGAAGGAGAATAACCGCTTTCACTGAATAATAAACTATAGAAGGTACTATCAATAATATTCCCAATAGCTCCTCCTAACACCATAGCCAAACAATATATAAGACCTCTGTGTACCTTTCTGTAAATAGCGAGATAATATAAGTACCACGAAATGAAGATAACGGCAAAAATTCGAAAAAGACTTAAAATAATTTTGCCTGTTTTACCAGCAAATTGAAATCCCAATGCCATTCCATAATTTTCAGTAAAATGGATTTTAAACCAATTTCCCAAAACAGAGTACTCCTGCCCCAGGTACATATTGGTTTTTATCCAAAATTTAAGGGCTTGGTCTAAAAAAACTATCGTCAGAGCAATCCATACAGCGTTTTTCAAATACCGCAATGTCTCCCTTTATTTCCTTCTATTCTTTTTAGCTTCAACACTAAGAGTGGCATGAGGAACGAGTTTAAGTCTTTCTTTGGAAATCAATTTACCAGTGACTCGGCAAACCCCATAGGTTTTATTGTTTATACGGACTAAAGCTTTTTCCAAGTGGTCAATGTATTTACGTTGACGAGCGGCCATCTGATGCATGAGTTCTTTTTCTTGGTGAATGGGGCTATCCTCCACACTTTTTAAATTTTTTGTGGTATCATCGGTACGTTTATCATCATAATGACGAATAGCATCATTATAATACTTTAACTCTTTACGGGCTTCCTCTAATTTATTATTAATAAGCGTTCGAAATTCTTCTAGTTCTTTGTCACTATAACGCACTCTGGGAGAGGCTTCATCATTTTTTTCCAGTTTTTCTTTTTCAGCCATAATAAAACGGTTTTGATGAACTTAGGAAGTCAATAGATAAGTATATTTTACGACATATTTACATAAAAGTTTAAAAAATAAAGCATTAATTTTCAACGCTTTTTGAAGCTTCTACTTTTTTTATAGCAATGGTAATCGGCTTATCATAAACATTCATTTCATGCCCATTTTTAACGTGGGAAGATAAAGATAATTCTTTAGCTAAAGTTTCTCGACAAATATATGATTTAAAGTTATCAATGGTAGATATAATCCAATTTTTTTCTTCCAGCTGTACTTCTATACGATCGGTTACCTCAAGCCCTTCCTTTTTTCTTATTTTTTGAATTCTATTAACTAATTCACGAGCTTTGCCTTCATCCTTTAATTGATCGGTGACAGTGACATCCAACGCTACAGTTACCTCTTCATTACTCGTGGATAGCCACCCTGGCATATTTTCTGTTGTTATTTCAACATCACTTAATGTTAATTCAATTTCTTCTTCGTCCAGTTCAACGGTATAGGAATTATTGTCTTGTAACTCTTGTATGTCAGTTTGATCAAAATTTTCTAATATTTGAGCTACTTGTTTTACTTTCCCTCCCAGCTTAGGCCCTAGTTCCTTAAAATTAGGCTTTATCTTTTGTTTCAGTATATCACTGGTATCTGACTTGTATTCTATTTTCTTTATATTTGTTTCCTTTTTAATTATATCTTCAACGGAAGCTATCTTTTCTTGTAAAGTTTCCTCCGAAACTGGGATAATAAGTTTATTTAAAGGCTGACGAACTTTTATTTGTTCAGCCTTGCGCAAGGATAAGGCCATCGATGAAATATCCTGGGCCAACTCCATTCTTTTTTCCAAATCAGGATTAATAAAGTCGGATTGAACTTCAGGAAAGTCAGATAAATGAACGGATATAGCATTCTTTCGCTGAGTAACATCATTGAGATCCTTGAAAAGGCGATCTGAGTAAAAAGGGGCTATAGGAGCCATAAGTTGTGCAATTGTTTCCATAGCATAATAAAGTGTTTGATAAGCTGCAATTTTATCCTGATCATAATCACCTTTCCAAAATTTACGGCGGCTTAATCGTACATACCAATTACTGAGATGCTCGATCACGAATTCCTGAATAGTACGGGCAGCTGAAGTAGGATTATAATCCTCATAATAACCAGATACTTCTTTTATTAAGGAGTGGAGTGCAGACAAAAGCCATCGGTCTAACTCCGGTCGCTTTTCGATGGGCACCCAATCTTCCTCAAAAGTAAACTCATCAATATTGGCATACATCGTAAAGAA
>CAZIGO010000009.1:20722-27589 GCA_964538595.1 uncultured Chitinophagales bacterium
TATATTATCCCAGGGCTGAGCATTAGCCATCATATACCAACGGGTGGCATCTGCTCCAAAATCTTCCAACGTATCAAAGGGATCTATAACATTACCGAGACTTTTGGACATTTTATTACCATTCTTATCCAATACGAGTCCATTCGCCACAACATTTTTATAAGCTATAGAATCAAACAGCATGACCCCTAAAGCATGAAGGGTAAAAAACCACCCCCTTGTTTGGTCTACGCCTTCTGCGATAAAGTCAGCGGGAAAATTATTCTCAAATGTCTTATTGTTTTCGAAAGGGTAATGCCATTGAGCATAAGGCATTGCTCCCGAGTCAAACCAAACATCGATTAAGGCTTCTTCTCGGTACATCTTTTTTCCTTTATCTGACACGAGGACAACCTCATCGACATAAGGGCGGTGAAGATCAAAGTCATCAGACAACGGTTCATCCATAAACCCCGCTTCAACAGCTTTTTCCACTTCCTTTACCAGTTCTTCTATAGAGCCGATACATTTCTCTTCTTGCTGATCTTCAGTACGCCAAATAGGGAGGGGCGTTCCCCAATAGCGAGAACGAGAAAGGTTCCAGTCTACTAAATTTTCTAACCAGTCCCCGAATCGACCTTCCCCGGTAAAAGGAGGTTTCCAGTTAATGGTTTGGTTCAACTCAAGCATTCGTTGCTTGGCTTCAGTAGTTTTAATAAACCATGAGTCCAGTGGATAATACAAGAGGGGTTTGTCAGTGCGCCAGCAATGGGGATAATTGTGTTCATATTTTTCAATACGAAAAGCTTGGCCATTCTTTTTTAATTTAACTGCTAACGAAACATTAACATCTTCTTTATGGGTATCCTCTTGATATTCTTTCCGGACATAGCGGCCTGAAAAATCATCCGATTCATCCCGTAAACCATCAATAAAACGGGCTTTCTTATCAACTAAGGGTTGTAATTGTTGGGAAGGACCTACATTAACCGCTATAGGGGAGATGCCTTTTTGTTGAGCCACGCGATTATCATCTTCACCAAAAGTGGGGGCAATATGTACTATCCCCGTCCCTTCTTCTGTGGTCACGAAATCAGCTGTGATAACTCGATAATATTGGTCCTGCTCATCAAAGTTTTTCAAGTTTTTGAATTGTTCTAATATTTCAAAATCAAACAAGGGAGTATAATGTATATTTTTAAGCTTATCTCCTTTAAAGGATAGGAGCACATCGGCTTCCTGCCCTTCTTCCACCCAAGTATCGATTAAATCATTGGCCAATACCACAAATACCGTCTCTTCGGTATATTTATTTTGAGTTTTGATTAGTGAATATTCTATGTCAACACCTACGGCAAGGGCGGCATTCGAAGGAAGTGTCCAGGGAGTCGTGGTCCAAGATAATAAGTAAACAGGCTCCGAGTCCGGTATCGCCTCATATAAAAAAGAAGCATTGGGGTTATCTTGGCGCGGCACTTCAAACTGAGCAGTGACAGAAGTATCTTTGATGGTTTTATAACAGCCTGGTAAGTTTAACTCATGAGAGCTTAACCCGGTCCCCGCTGCCGGTGAATAAGGCTGGATGGAATAGCTTTTATACATGAGGTCTTTCTCATGAAGTTGCTTCAATAAATACCAAATAGTTTCGATATATTCTTTGTCAAAGGTGATATAGGGGTCATCCATGTCAATCCAATACCCCATCTTTTCAGTAAGTTTTTCCCACGTTTCTTTGTAGCGCATCACCTCTTCTCGGCACGTTTCATTATATTTTTTAACCGATATTTCATCGCCAATGTCATCCTTGGTGATGTCTAACATCTTCTCCACCCCTAATTCGACCGGCAAGCCATGAGTGTCCCATCCTCCTTTACGATAAACATAATAGCCCTGCATCGCTTTGAATCGACAGAAAAGATCCTTTATAGTACGGGACAGTACATGGTGAATGCCCGGTTTTCCATTGGCAGAAGGAGGTCCTTCATAGAAGACGAAGGGATTATCTTCGTCGCGTTGTTCCATACTCTTTTGAAATACCTGCTCCTTATTCCAAAAAGTTTGGATTTGTTCATCTACTTTTGGGAGGTTGAGATCGTCATATTCTTTATACTTCATGATTGCGATGTTGTTTTATCTTTTCTTGTTGATCCTTTTTTATCGGAATCGTCAGATTGATTGTTGTATGCGGCCGATGTGTTAGAACTTGTTAATGATAAACGGCTGGTTGATGAATTATTATTTTTATACCACTCCAAACTGAGTAAAAAGGCCGGTAATAAAACAGTATTCGTAAACATGGCCACCACTAAGGTAATAGAAGTTAATACCCCTAATGCCCTAGTACCACCAAAACTTGAAAAACTAAAAATAATGAATCCGAAGAATAAAATTAAAGAATTATAAATCATGCTCTTGCCGGTTTCCTCAAGCGCTACCGATACGGTTTTAGAAATTTCCCAATTATGGCGATGGATTTCTTGTTGATATTTTGCAAGAAAGTGTATACTGGTATCCACTGCAATACCAAAAGCAACACTGAATATGAGTACAGTAGATGGTTTTAATGGTATTTGAAAATAACCCATAATGCCTGCCGTAAGGACCAGAGGAATAACATTAGGAACTAAACAAATGAACAACATTTTAACAGAACGGAATAGGAAACCCATAATGAAAGCAATCAGCAAAAAGGCAATGGCTAAACTGTAAATAAGACTATGGACCAAATACTGATTCCCTTCCAGAAAGATGATGCTGGTACCTGTATAGCTAATATCATAGCGTGAAGTGTCTACCTTTTTATTAACCCTGTTTTTAATATCGTCAAGGATAAGGGGGAGTTTGGCTGATCCCACATCCTGCATACGAAGATTGATCTTGGTTATCTGACGACTCGAATCAACTAAATTAGTGGTTAGCCCTTTTTTTGTATCCATATTAGAGAGATAAGGCATTATAAAATTTGTTTCCATCCCCTGGGGTATTTGATACCTGTCGGAATTACCGTTATAATAGGTTTGAGTAACATATTTGAGCCCCTCAGCAATTGAAATAGGAGGAGAAAACTGCGGAAAATCTTTTAACACCTCTTGAATTTCGTTGATTTCCTTTATGGTAGAAAGTTGAGTTGCCCGCCCGGCTTTGCCGGTATTTACCACAATTTCAAAAGGCATTACGCCACTAAAGTGCTTTTCAAAAAACTTCAGGTCATTATACTCTTTAGTATCATTGGGTATATCATCGACGATATGTCCGGTAGCATCGACACGCATCATTCCAACGATAGCAGCCAGGATCAGTACAGTAGCCATCGTATATATAACAGGCCTGTAATGGCGTATCCAGCGCGTGATTAAATTAATCCACCCCACCATAAACCGGTTTTCCAGATATTGTGTTTGAGGACGCCCAGGGTTTGGTAAGAAGCTAAATACGCCCGGGATAAATATAATGGCGATGAAAAAGGTAGCCATAATGTTGAGAAAGGCCACCAAACCAAACTCATTCAAAATTTGACTTCCCGTAAAAAAGAAAACCCCAAATCCAATGGCTGTTGTCAGGTTAGTAATAAAGGTAGCCATCCCCACCTTTTCAATGACCCGGTTCAAAGCTTTTATCTTATTACCATGCTTGCGAAACTCAGAGTGATAACGATTGAGTAAATAGATACAGTCGGGTATAGCTATGACAACTAATAACGGGGGAATGATGCCTGTTAATATAGTAACCTTATACTCTAACAGCGCCATAATACCTAACGACCATACAATACTGAAGACAACTACAATCATAGGGGCTATCACCATATAAAAGGAGCGAAATAAAACAAACAGGATAATACTGGTTACTACCATGGCTAGCAATATAAAAAGCTTCAGTTCTTCGCGGACTTTCCGGGCAATAACAGTTCTTATAAAGGGAAGACCAGAATAGTGGACTTCTGTATTATGGATAAGTGAAAATTTTTTCGCTATCTTTTTAATCCGATCTACAATCCCCAACCGCTTTTTAGAATCCAATACCTGTTCATCAAAGGTGACAGCCATCAGTGTGGCATGAGTAGAATCATTGTAAAGCAAGCGATGATAAAAGGGTAGTGAAAAAAACTTATCCTTTAAGCTGTCAATCGTCGACTGGCGTTTGGGGGCCTCATTGATGAGGGGGTCTAAAACAAGTTGGCGACCCGTGTCAGATTTACTTAACAAATCAAGATGGGCCACCGAAATAACATCGGTGATCCCATCAATATTTTGAATGCGATTTCCTAACTGATGCCAGTCGCGATAAAAATATTTTTCAAAGAGACGGGTTGATTGAACGCCAAGAATAAGTTTGTTATCATCTTTCCCAAATTTATTCCGGATATTTTTGTATTCCTTATACTTGGGGTGATCGGCCGGAATAAGCTGAGCAAAATCATAGGAAAGTTGTAAATCACTGGTCTTATATCCCATGAAGGCCGTTAAGCCCATCAGCAACAACAACCAGAATACTCTATAGCGTAAAATAATACGTGCTAAAAAGGCCCACATGATAAAAAACCTCGTTGAATCCGGGGGATAAAATTAATTGCTGTTTCTTATAGAAGAACGTCCCTCACAAACTATCCCCGACATTTCACCCAAAATTACAACATTTATTACAGAGTTCCTATCAATTCGTAAAAACATACGGGAGTTGCTCTTATTTTTTAAAAAAGAGACTTAAATTAAATTAAAAAGCTTATGCGTAAGATACTGGTTGCCTTCGATGGATCGGTTTATGCTCAAGGTGCTCTAAAATATGCCTTTCATATCGGAAACCCTAACCAAGATCTCATAACGGGGGTGTTTATTGAAGACTTAAGTTACCTGAACTATATCAATGTTTTCGGCGAAGAGTATCTCCCCATGGATTTTGAGGTAATCGACGAGTTAAAAAGTGAAACAGAGTCCCAAATAGAAAAGAACATTGAAAAATTTAAAAACACCTGTGATAAGCACCAGTGGAATTATAATGTACATTACGATAAAGGGGTACCCGCTTATGAGCTGATCCGTGAAAGCCGTTTTGCTGACCTGATTGTGACCGGCTACCAAACCTTCTTCTCTAATGTAGAAAATGTGCCGGATCAAAGTATATTAAAAGATCTGCTACGCGACGCCGAATGCCCGGTAGTAGCAGTCCCTCAAGAACAGGAAAGTACTCAAAATGTAGTACTTTCTTATAACGGCACTAGTTCTTCCATGTTTGCCATCAAACAATTTGCTTATCTGCTACCGCAACTGGCCGAAAAGACCACCACTTATTGTCTTACCCACTACGACGATGACACGGGAAAAAAGCTCAGTGAAGAATACCTTAACTCTCATTTTCAAAGCATTCACATAAAGAACCAAGATAAGCCTCCCAATGAGAATCTTATCAACTTCACCCAGTCTCTGGAACAGCCATTACTAGTATTGGGATCTTATGGTAAAAATATTTTTACTCGTTTTTTCTCGACCAGCATTGCCGAAAAGATTATTAAGCAACAAACAATACCCATTTTTATGGCCCACCGTTGATAAATTTAATGCTGAGTGTGGTATTGCTGGACCAACTCCTCGATGACTTCCGGGTAATAGCGGTGTTCTAATTTTTTGATTCGTTCAGCCAACGAATTGGGCGTGTCATTCGGTTTGACCGGGCAAGTTTCTTGTCGTAGTATACTACCTTCGTCATAGTTTTCATTTACCCGATGAATCGTTATTCCACTTTTCGATTCATTGTTCCGCAGCACAGCTTCATGGACATGTTTGCCATACATCCCTTTCCCCCCATACTTAGGCAGTAACGCTGGGTGAATATTGACAATATAAGGGGCAAACTTATCAATTATTGAAGGGGGTATGAGCCACAAAAACCCTGCTAATACTACAACATGAGTATTTTTTGATAAAAGGTGGTCTACCACGTCAGAGCGATCGTACAATTGCTCTTTTGTGAATGTCAATGTAGGTACATTGTATTGCTTCGCTCTTTTCAACACCCCGGCCGATGGATTGTTACTTAAAATAAGATGAACAGTGGCGTAAGGTTTGTCCTGAAAATACTGAATTATATTCTCTGCATTACTGCCCGACCCTGATGCAAAAATAGCTATGTTTACCGGTGATTCCACAACGTATACTTTCATTTCAAAAATAATAACCACGACCAAGAAATGCATGCACTTCATGATAAAACAAAAAGCATTTTTGTAATTTATAATCCAAAAACTGTTGTCACCTCAAACGACTTCTTCTCAAAAAGGCGGACTACGATTTAAAGATACAGGGGCAGGGTTTGATAAAGACCGGCCGGTCATCAGCATAATAAGTGTGGTGTTTAACGACGCAGAAGGGTTGAAGGCGACCATAAAAAGTGTAACCGAACAAACCTATGATAATATAGAATACCTAGTTATCGATGGGGGCTCCTCCGACGGTACGGTAGACGTCATCAAAGAACATGAGCACCAGATCCACTATTGGGTCAGTGAATCCGACAACGGCATTTATGATGGTATGAACAAAGGCATTGAGGCGGCCCATGGAGACTACCTCTGGTTTATGAATGCCGGGGATTTAATCAACCAACCCGATACTGTCGAAAAAATTTTCTCCAAAAGTACCGACGCCGATGTATATTTTGGGGAAACCTATATGGTCAATGAAGACTACCAAATTTTAGGAACGCGCAGTGCTCTTACCACTCGATCATTGCCCGAACAACTTACGCCGAAAACGATGGGTTATGGTATGGTCGTTTGTCATCAATCTTTTATTGCCCGCCGACAGTTAGTTCCCTTATACAACCTGGACTATCCCTGCAGTGCTGACATCGACTGGGTGATCACTACGCTTAAACGAAGTGATACTGTAGTCA
>CAZIGO010000010.1:0-3391 GCA_964538595.1 uncultured Chitinophagales bacterium
AGTCAAATATATATATTTTGCAAGGATTACCTTGGTTTTGGATTAAATTCTGGAAACTAAGGGGAAAGATTAGTTAACGCTCGGGTTAGTTCCCCAAAAGATAATACGCAATAATACCAATAAGGGGATGATCTCCAGTCGACCTGCCCACATTTGTATGATGTAGGTCACTTCGAGAACGGGAGACATAGAAGGGTGGGTGATACCACTGGAAAGACCAATATTAGCGAGGGCACTAGCTGATTCGAAAAGGGCGTCGGAGAGAGTATATTTTTCTAACATGAGGTGGTTTGTAATCATCGAACCGATTAATATCAATAGTAAATAGATAAAGGCAAAGGTGGCGGCAGAAGCCAGCTTCTCATTCATTTCTTCCGGTAATAGCCGATCCTTACCAAACTTAGTAATCAATATGCTATTACCGGATACAAAATGTTTCCTAACATGCCATTGAAGTCCTTTCAGTATAAAAAGGAGGCGGTTAATTTTTAGTCCTCCCGCCGTTGAACCGGCTGCCCCACCTACGAAAAAGGCAGTAGTAATCATAAATATAGTAGAAGTGTCATCCCATACCGTTACATCTGAAGTTCCCCAACCGGTGGTGGTAAGAGCACTCACATATTGAAAAATGCCTTCATAAAAGGGGGCGGCTAAGGTGTTGGAATGCCACAGTAATAGTGATAATACAAGACTACCCCCGACACACCCTATTATAATAGCCCGGGTTTGGATGTTTTGCCACAACTGTTTCCAGTCTCGTTCATAAAATATGCTGAAGTAAAACATAAAAGAAAGGGCGCCCATGATCATGGGGAGTAAGTAAAGTATTTCCATTTTTCGGGAGTTATAACTTCCTATACTTTTATCAAGTGTACTGAAACCGGCCGTACTCATTCCTGTCATGGCATGATTCACAGAGTCAAAAATATTTTTAAGTATGCTATAGTCCGGTAGAATCAAGGCAGAGCCAATAATAAGATAAAGTGTACAGAAGAGCGTTAATCCGGTATAAATTGTAAGCATGGAGCGTACTGTTCCAATGATAGTAGGCCGGAGTTTTTCTGCACTGGATTCAGATCCGTATAACAGGTGAGCCCCCTTACCGGATGAAAGCTCTAATACAGCTAATCCTAATACAATAAAACCTAACCCTCCCACCCATTGGGTGAGTGAACGGTAAAAGAGTAACCCCTTACTTAATGAGGGTTCATGAACAGATAAGGTGAGGCCTACTGCAGCGAACCCACTCATGCTTTCAAAGAAGGCGTGGAGGGGATTTTTAAAAAAAAGTATGCTGGACGAGTAGTCGGCGCCAGCGGGAACAAATGTTTGCATAACCTCCGGAGGTGTGATGTGGGCAATGATAAAAAATGGTAAGGCACCGACCAGCGAAATAGAAAGCCACCCTAAAGCAGCAATAACAAGGGCATGACGGCTTAACGGTTCAGCAGCGGAATCAAATCCTTTGTTAAGACCATAGCCGAGTCCTAAAGCAATAAGGGCCGAACCCAAAAATCCCGTCGCTGAATAAATCTCTCCATACAGTAGAGATACCACGAGTGGCAACCCTAATAGATAGCCGAGAAGAATAAGCAACGCTCCAATCTGCTTAAAAAGCATCCGAAACGTGCTTCGTTTGTTATGGGGTTCCGATAAATGAGCCATAGCGAAATTTCGATGATTCGTTAATATAGTTAAGTGTTACTCTCAAAATAAGACTCCACCTGGGGAAGACTCTCAGGCAATGTAAATACAACAACTCGGTCATTTTCCTGTATATGGAAGTCTCCTAAAGCTATATGTCCTTTTTGTTCTCTTACTACTCCCCCTATCATAGCTTGGGCAGGAAAGTTGAGATCCTTAATAGGTTGTTCAGTAATGGGGGAATGCGCTGTTACTTCAAATTCTAATATTTCAGCCTCTACTCCTTGGAGTTTGGTCAGGTTAATGACCTCTCCTCTTCGGATGCTTCGAAATATGGAGTTGGCAGCCGCTAACTTTTTATTGATCAAGGTGTCGATACCAATCGTTTGGGAGAGTTTTGTTAGTCCGATGTTTTCTACAGAAGCTATGGTACGTTTGACACCCAGCTCTTTGGCCATTAGGCAGGAGAAGATATTGGTTTCGGAATTAGCAGTAACGGACACAAAGGCATCGGTATCTTCAATGGCTTCTTCTCTTAACATTTCTATATCCGTTCCATCGCCGTTAACAACTAATACATTGGACAGTTTTTTAGCTAATTTTTTACTTTTTTCTCTATCTTTTTCGATCAGTTTAATTTTATAGTTATCGCTTAGCTGTTGAGCAATATGAGTGCCCGTAGCACTTCCTCCTAATATGATTAAACTGTTAATGGAAATAGGCTTTTTACCCGAAATTTCCAGAATTTGCTCTTCTCCGGTATCCAAAGTAATAAAATAGATGAGGTCCCCTGCTTGAAATTTTGTATTACCTTGGGGAATGATAGTTTTTCCTTGACGTATGATCGCTACTACCACAAAGTTTTTTCCTTCTGTCATCTGGTCAGCTTGTTGCACCGTTTTATCAATAAGAGGGGCCGATACCTCCAGGTGAATCCCCATTAGTAATAACTTTCCCCCTTCAAATTCAAAGGTGTCGGTAACATTGGGCTCGTCGAGAAGTTGCTGGACTTCTTTGGCTGCCAAAGCCTCCGGAAGAATTAGTTCATCTATCCCTACTTGCTGCCAGTCCAATTTTTCATCGTTGTGTAGAAACTCCCGGTTACTTATACGGGCAATTGTCTTTTTTGCTCCTAATTGTTTACCTATAATGGCGGCACTTATGTTTGCATTTTCCCTCCCGGTGACGGCAATGAACAGGTCCGTTTTTTCTACTTTGGCCTCCTTTAAAAGATGAGGGCTGGTGGCATCACCTTGCAGGGCAAAAATATCTAAGTTTCCTTCAATTATTTCTTTTCGCTCCTCATCTATATCAATAAGCACTATTTCATGCGATTCGTTTTCCAGGTTCTTGGCTAAGTGATAACCGACCACACCTCCTCCGGCAATTAGTATTCTCATGTGCTTTGTTTGATTATATTACTGAACGACGGGTAAAGGTAAGAAAGTTTGTAAGGTAACATAACCTTCCCCTTATAAGGAATTTTAAAATTCTTTTTTCGGCAGGTTTTTATAAGGTTAACTTAGAGGGTAAGATTGCATTAACTGTTTTTCTTTATTATGGTATAATAGCTTTAATAAAAAGTTGGCATATGTTCAAAAAATTAGTAATTTTAAAAAAAGAAAACAGTTTATTTTGAAGAAGTGGATATTTACTACAGTTGGTATATTATTCTGGATAGTAGCTGTTATTAGTCCTATTTTTACCAACCAATCTCAACCACCTCCTGCTAAAACCGGGGCACCTG
>CAZIGO010000010.1:3401-10816 GCA_964538595.1 uncultured Chitinophagales bacterium
GCGAGTCGACTTGTGCACAGTCGGGTTGTCATGGCTCGCTCAATGTGGGACCGGGCAGTGTGCGTATTGCCTTTAGTGGCGTTGACTCTGTATATCGCCCTGATTCTTCATATACAATAACAGTAACGGTCAATAATCCTTTACAAAGCCGTTATGGCTTTGAGTTAACTGCCTTAAAAGCTGATAACGATTCAGCGGGAGAGTTAGCCATTATCGATGCTGCTACTACCTCGTGGCAAACTCAAAATGGCCGTGATTATATCGGGCATAAAGCGGCCGCTACGAACAATAGTTGGCAATTTCAATGGACAGCTCCCGACACCTGCCAAGGGCCCATCACATTTTATGCTGCCGGTAATGCAGCTAATGGAGATGGTTCAGATAATAACTTGGACTCCATTTATACCGAAGCTTTAACGATTCTGCCAGATACCGTTG
This sequence comes from uncultured Chitinophagales bacterium, assembly GCA_964538595.1. Taxonomy (GTDB): domain Bacteria; phylum Bacteroidota; class Bacteroidia; order Chitinophagales; family CAZIGO01; genus CAZIGO01. The sequence continues at coordinate 3,840 of CAZIGO010000010.1, forward strand.
GAGTGACGGCGGATTTTATAGTAGATAAAACGAGTGCCTGCAAGAGAGATACGCTTACCTTCACGGATCAATCTTCTGCTCCCTCGGCTGTTTGGCGGTGGGATTTCGGGAGTGGTGCCCAACCTTCTACTGCACAGGGGAGCGGCCCACATAAGGTGCAATATACCTCTACCGGTAAAAAAACAGTACAGCTTTGGGTCAGCAATGGATGTAGTACAGATACGATGCAACGAGTAGACTATATTACTGTGAAAGGCGCCACCGCTGATTTTTCAGCTTCCGCTGATACGATCTTAGCAGGAGATACCGTCACCTTCAACAATAACTCTACCACTGCCGACTCTTTTCGTTGGCAATTAGGGGGAGGGAATGTATTGTGGACGACGAAGGATACAGCGGTCAGTAATAACTATAAGTATTGTGATACGACGCTTACTATCGCCTTGACCGCTTATAAAGATAATTGTAAGAATACAAGTAAGCAAAACGTGAGCATTCAATCAGTGCAAGGGGCATTTGTGTTGCAGCCTGATACAGTAAGCAACTTTGAATCAGTAACGTTCCAGAATAACTCCGTGCGGGCTGATACTTTCGTGTGGGTCTTTGGAGATGGTGATACATTAGTTACATTAAAAGACACTCCCGTCACCCATACCTATGGAGTACCGGTGCCGACCTCGGATTTTTATGTTGTTGATACTTCATTCGAAGCTCGTTTGTTTGCCTCCCAAGCCTTTTGTCAAGACCTGTCGCAGCGGACGGTCTATCTTAAAGATACTATAACTTCAGGTATTAAAAAGCCGTCTTCATTAGCATGGGGGGTTTATCCCAACCCGGCTTCTCAATATCTTATTCTATACCGTGTGCCGGATCGTTCGTCAAGTTTTACTTTAAATATTTATGATATCCAAGGACAGTTACACCATTCTTATCAAAGAGAGCAATTTTCCCTCCCATTACGATTGCGTTTACCTGAGTTAGAGAAAGGAATATACTTGTTAGAATTGACGAATGGCCGGCAAGTATGGTCGGGGAAGAAGATTTATATAAAGTAATAAAATTAGTTATATTAACGGCAAAACGATAGCCTATGCGTGCGAAGTCTTTAGTTATAATAGCTATTATCGGGGGCTTTTCTGTTTCTTTTGTGGCCAATAATTTATTCTATAATAGCACAAAACCACCTGTAGAGAGGACGGGAGCCCCGGGGGAGAAAACTTGTGGGGATGGATCGAGTTGTCATGATATTGAAGATAATCTCGGGCCCGGGGAGGTTACCATAACATTTAACGGCTCGGATACTATGTATGTAACGGATACTACGTATGAAATGCGGGTAAAGGTAAATAATGACTTTCAGTCTCGTTATGGATTTGAATTAACAGCTTTAGATACGGCAAATAACCGAGCCGGGACACTGCGTCGTATAGATTCGGCCAATACTTCACTACAAAATAAGGATGGCCGGCAATATATAGGTCACAAAGGTGCTGATACTCAAAGTACTTGGAGGTTCCAATGGAAGTCACCGAATACAGGAGTGGGAGCGGTGACGTTTTATGCGGCTGGTAATGCGGCTGATGGAGGTTTATCTGATAGAACTGGCGATACTATTTATACCGATACCTTAAGGATAGAAATGGATACGAGTGGAAGTCAACAAGATACTACTATAAATAATATTTCTGCTGGGAAAACAGCTGACGGCCGTCAAGTTAAAATTTATCCTAACCCGGCGCAGGAATATCTACAAATACATCACTATATGCCGGCTTCAGCAAACGTTCAAGTGCAATTATTAAATGCTCAAGGGCAACTTGTGAAGCGACTTTTTCAAACTGACTTAAAAGCCGGTCATAACCAACGAACAACTTCTTTGTCTTCCTCCCTTAAACCAGGCATTTATTTCCTTCAGTTTCAGTACGATAATCAACACACCGAACTTCAAAAAGTGATGATAACAAAATAAAAATGACATCTTACTCTATAAAGGGAGTTTATATATTAGGCATTATCGGTTTAGGCGTATTGTTTGCTCACTGTACGCAGGATAAAGCCTTCCCTCCTTCTCCACCGGCAGATACAACTTCTACCCAATCTTTATGTGATACCGTCGGACTTTCTTATGATAAGGAAGTGGAACCTGTTATGTCAAAAAACTGTGCTATTAGTGGCTGTCATAGTAGTAGTTCGAGTGCGGGCGGCGTGTCGTTGGAAACCTATAAACAAGTGAAACAAGAAGCGACAACGGGTGATCTTCTATGTACTATAAAGCATAATACAGGTTGCACGAATATGCCGCGAGGGGGAGATCAGTTGCCGGACTCTACGATTCAAATGATTGACTGCTGGGTAAAAAATGATACTCCTCAATAGGAATTTATGCGGTACCAAATTAAAAAGACTGTTGTGTTGTGCTTCTCTCTGGCGTTGTGCTTGATAGGAGGGAAGCAAAGAACAGTTGCTCAAGACAGTGGGGATGTAGTTGAAGAGACGTTGCAGCAAGAAGCTCCCATTGTCCGGGCGTTTACCAATACTCGGATTATTAATGCACATGCTTTTCAAACTCTTGATAAACGCACACTTGATTTTCGGGTCTACCACCGCTTCGGGGATATTTTGACTGATTGGAGCCTGGCGGATGCTTTTCACCGGTGGTATGGACTGGACCAGGTCCAGGATTATCGTATTGGTCTTGAGTATGGGTTAACGGAAAAGTTAACCGTGGGGGTGGGCCGCAGTAAAATAAGAGAAACTTTCGATGGTTTTGCCAAATATTGGTTATTTCAACAAACCCGTGATGATGAGATGCCCCTCTCGTTGACGTTACTGGGAAGTACCACTTTATCAGCCATGCGCGCTTCATCTGATTCTACTGCCTCCACTGCTTATCGTAAGTTTGCGCATCGGTTAAATTACACATTACAGGCTATTGCCGGGCGTAAGTTTTCCCATCGCTTATCATTAGCTCTTCTGCCTACTTTTATTCACCGTAATTTTGTGGCCTATGAGGATCATAATGAGATTTTTGCCCTGGGAGTAGGGGGGCGGATCAAAATCACAAAAATAACAGCGATTGTGTTTGATTATTTTTATGTGTTTCCCCCCCAACGTCAAGTGGGGTCCACTAACTATCGGAACCCCTTAGGACTGGGGGTAGAGTTTGAAACCGAACAACACACTTTTCATATTAACCTGACCAACTCTTCGGGAATAGTAGAGTCTCAATTTGTTCCTTATACAACCTCCTCTTGGCTCAATGGGGAGTTTCGGTTGGGATTCACGATCTCTCGTACCTTTCAATTATAAAATGTGATTAGCTTTCGTGTTGAGACGGGAGTAGTGCTACGCATTTTAATTCAACAGCTATTGGAGTAGGCAATGCGTTGATTTCCACCGTAGTGCGGGCGGGTTGATGATCTGAGAAGTATTGGGCATAAACTTTATTAAAAGCTTCAAAATCCCGTTCCATATCTGTTAAGAAAACAGTTATATCCACGAGATGCTGCCATTTTGCTCCTACATCTTCCAGGATATATTGCACATTTTGAAGGACGGAATGGCATTGTGGGGTTATCTTATAGGATAACAGGTTGCCTTCATTATCTAGCTTTACGCCCGGTATTTTCGACTCGTTTTTTTGTCGAGGGCCTACTCCTGATAAAAACAAGAAATTCCCGGCCTGCCGGACATGAGGATAGTTGCCAACAGCTGCCGGGGCACGTTCAGAATGTAAGGGTCTGTTCGTGGTATCCATATTTTTACCTCGAATATAGGGAATACCACGTTTTTGTTTTAATATATGTTTATTGGTTTCGGTAAAAGATTAGAAGGGATTCTGTTACTTTTGTCTTTTGCGAAGTAAGGATCTTAGTAAATAGATTCAAATGCGTCGTAGGGTATGAACAGGCATCCACCCGGTTTTACCGTCGGCTAACCGTATTTTTACCCACTTGTTGATCTGATCGAGCAAAGTAACTTTCGTGCCTTCATGTAAAACGAACTTATCAGTACTGTTTTTATCCGGGGCACTTTTAATGTAAACGCTGTTAGTAAAAATAATGGCTTGGTTCTGCTGCGTTTCGTATTGGTATTCTTGATAAGTAAGAACAAGAGTAAAGAAGCTTAACAGTAGAGCAATTAAAGCGGAAAAGAAACCCCATTTTTTCAGGCGGGAGGAAGGATGGAAAAGGTAAAGCCCGCCGCCCGCTCCGGCCAACCACATCAATAATGTGGATAAAACGGCCCAGGTATAAGCACTTTGCCATCGAACGAGATTTCGCCACCAACGAACTATAAATAGAGTGGGCAACGGATCAATTTCATCTACTACTTGTTCACGAGCTAACTTCAAATTATGTTGAACGCCCTGGTGGTGGGGAGCCAACTTTTTAGCTTTTTCATAGTATAATATGGCATGGGCTACACTATCCACTTTATAATAGGCGTTGCCCAAGTTATAATATAAGTCAGCGGCTTCATAGCCCTGCTCCAAAATGGCTTTGTATTCATCTATTGCTTTTTGATACTTATTTTTTTGATAGTATTGGTTAGCTTGATCAAATAGACTTTGAATGGGGCGGCTCTGGCCATCAAAACTTATTAATAATGCCAGAGCAACCAATAAAGTTGATATGGTTTGAGTGGTCAAGTGCATCAAAATTCTAACGTCAAGTATTGTTTAGTTGTTCTTCCAGCGTGGCTATGAGTTGTTGCCCTCTTTTATAGAGTTTCTCTTGGTTTACTTCATGCTCACCTGAAGCATAACGCGCAAACTCACAATCTTCCAGAACTTCTTTTACTTCGCTTATCATGTTTTCTTTTACCCCTTGTTGGTGGAGGGTGTGCTGAATATGATCATGGGTCAGTTCGGACTGGGGCATGTTCATTTTATCGCTCAAGTACCCCCACAAGGCGCGAAGCATTTCTTCATAAAAAGCCTCTTTGTTATTCTCTTCTAAATAAGAATAGGCAGAACTGAGACGATTTTGCGCTAATTTGTGAGCTCTTTTCTGGCGCATCAGGGGAGTATCACTGTGCCATTGCTTCTTTTTGCGTAAGTAAATTATGCCTCCAATAATTAACAAAGCGGGGAGGAGAAAGAGAATATAAAACAAGGGAGAAGCAATAAAGGCGCTCCCTTGTTTTCTAAAATCAACGGAACCGGTTTCAATGAATAAAATATCCTGCCCTAATTTTTTGACGGCTTTTTTACCACCCCCTGTTCTGCCTCCTCTTTGAGCCTTCTTCTGGCCTTTAACCTTTAGTGCAAGAGGATCGGTAGACTTTGTAACGTATTTTTCTTTTTGAGGGTTGAAATAAGAGAATTTTATAGCGGGGATATCATATTTTCCTTCGTAGCGGGGAATGATTAGATAGTCAAAAATACGGGTGCCCGACATTCCGGCAGCATTAATTGTTATATCATCCTTTATTTCGGGGTCGTACTTTTCTAAATCCGGGGAAAGAGAGAGCTTAAAAGGATCAATCAGTTTCAGGTTGCCCTTTCCCTTTAATTGTACTTTCAGGTTAACGGGGGCATTTACTTTAGTTTTATTTTGAGCTAACTCAGTTTGAAGGCTAAAATCACCGACCGCCCCATTAAAATTTTTGGGCTGCCCTTTTTTGGGTAAAGGCTCTACATCAATAATGATAGGGTTGCTGGAGAGCTGTTGGTCGATGTTTTTTAATCTGGTGTTGAAAAAAGCGTCTAATAGACTTCTTCGCCTTTTTCTTTTCTGCTTGGTCTTAACACGCACGGTCGTCTTCATCTTAAGCGGATCGAGCTTTAACTCTCCTGTTTTTTGAGGAAACAATAGTACCTTTTTAATGGTAGCTACCTTAAAACGTTTGCCTTTGTATTGGGTATTAGAAAATTGTGGTTTTTTAGGGCTTTTGACTTTATATGTCCAAAACCCCGTTAAAGAGGGCATATCCTCCACTTTATAGTTTGTTATGGAAACACGGGTATATAATTGATAAGTGGCTACAAGGGCTTCTCCTTGGTAAACCTCTTTTTTATTGACAGTCGTCCGCAAGAAGATATTATTCTTGAGTTTTTTCTTAATAGAAGAAGTTCCTCCTTTCTTTTTCCCTTGGGCTTTATTCTGTTGGGGAGGTGTCACTTTAACTTTAATATCGTTGGAGTGGAGTTTGTTACCTTTTACTGTGATGGTGGCAGGTGGGAGGGTGAAGGTGCCTTTTTTAACAGGAGTAAGTATAAAAGAATACTTTGTCTTACGGGTTACTTGTCCATTAACGATACGAACTTGCGTGGAGCGATTCGGTCCGCCCAGCACTTTAAAGTTTTTAAAAGGAGGAGGATCAAAATTAGTACCATTAGCATTGATGGAATAAGTGACTTTTAGTCGCCTGTTGACAGGTACTTTGTTTTTGTTAACATTCGCTTTAAATTTTATTCCTTGTTGAGCCTTTAAAAACAAGGGGGTAAAAACTACAAACGACAAAGCCGTGATAATGTATTTCAATTCCCTTATGTTACCAATCTTTTTCAACATTATCGGGAGAAGACTTTTTTTGCTTTTGACGTTTTTTACGGCGCAGTTTCTTTTGGAGATCTTTTTCTTGGTTGTCGATAGCATTTAATAAGCGTTTCATTTCTTTTTTTGAAAGCTGCTTTTTTTTCTGTTGAGCCTGACGTTTTTTCTTTTTGCGAGAAGAAGATTCTTTTTTCTTTTTTGGTTGCTGCTTGCGCTTTTTCTTTGATGATCTTTTTTGCTTTTTCTGGTCGGATCGCTGACGTTGCTTTTGTTTCTTTTTGTTTTTCTTTCTTTCCTTTTTCTGTTGTTTCTGCTGATGCTGATTTTTCTTCTGTTTTCTTTTCTGCTTCTTGTCCTTTTTTTGTTGCTTTTTATTTTGGTTTTGGTTTCGATTTTGATTTTTCTTGTTTTTTCTGTTTTGCTTCTTCTGATTATTTAGCAGTTTTTTAGCATAAGCTAAGTTAAACTTAGTAGCCT
>CAZIGO010000010.1:10826-26047 GCA_964538595.1 uncultured Chitinophagales bacterium
GTTGATAACGCAGCGATTTTTTATAAGCCTGAATACTCTTTTTTATCTGTTGAGCTTTTAAAAGGGCATTGCCTTTGTTATGATAGGCTTGGGCTTTTTCCGCTGGATTCTTCAGTTGTTGTGCGGCTTGGCCATAATACTTGGCAGCTTCTTTATAGCGCTCTTGTTGGTAAAGCGCGTCACCCAAATTAAAAAGACCCGGCGAAAATTGCCTGTTTTGGTCCAATGATTTTTTATATTCTGCTTCAGCTTGGCCAAACTCCCCCTTTTCATAGTAGTCATTACCTTGGCGAGCCAACTTTCTTTCTGATTGCCCCCAGCTCACTTGTACTATAGAGAGGACTAATATTAGTAAGTAATAGATCCTCATGTTGTTTCGTTTTTAAATAATGAGTTAAACCACTGACTACGCCGCTCTGAGATAAAGAATTCTATAATAAGAAAAAGTAATCCCAATCCGATGCAATATTGAAACTTATCAGCATAATCAGTATACACTTTCTCTTCATATTTTTTCTTTTCCATTTTTCCCAGCGCTTCTAGTATGTTTTGTAAGTCATTTCTTCCACCGCTATAGTGGATATATTCACCTTGGCCGGCTTGAGCAATTTTTTTTAACGTGCTCTCCTCTAATTTTGTAACTACCACTTCCCCTTGTTTATTATGGTGAAAGTCATATCGGCTATTTCTCTTTTTAATCGGTATAGGTCCCCCGGAAGTTGTCCCCATACCGATGGTATATATTTTAATTCCTTTGTCGGCTGCCTTTTGGGCGGCATTAACAGCATCCCCTTGCCAATTTTCACCATCGGAAAGGATAACCAGGGCTTTGTACTTATCCTCTTCTTCTTCAAAACCATTCTGGGCTCTTGTAATAGCATCCCCGATAGCAGTCCCTTGTTGAGGTACAATTTTCGGGTTTACCGTCTCCAGGAACATTTTGGCAGCTGAAAAATCAGTGGTGAGAGGCAATTGTAGATAAGCATCACCCGCATAGACCACCAATCCAACCCGATCGGTCCCGAGTTGATCGATCACTTGTCCAATAGCTCTTTTGGCTCGTTTTAATCGATTGGGTTTAATATCTTCGGCTAACATACTTCGGGAAACATCAAGAGCAAAGAAAATATCAATGCCCTTGCGTTGTGCTTTTTTGAGCTTTTTACCTATTTGAGGATTCGCCAAGGCTAGTATAAAAAAGGTGAATGCTAATAGCGCACATATAAATTTTCCTATATGCTTCCCTTTTGAACTGTCGGGAGCAAGTTGAGCTACTAAACTTGATTCGCCAAAGCGTTGCAATGCGCGTTGACGCCAAATCATTAGTGTTGTGAACACTAATATAAAAAGAGGAATCAACAGCAGTCCATATAAGTAAAACTCATGTTCGAAGCGAAACATGTAATAATTTTATTTAAATCTGTTGCTTTATATTACTGGGTTTAGGGCAAATTCCTAAATATCGTATAACGCATTAGCAGTTCCAAAGCAAAGAAAATCACCCCCCAAAGTGCAAATCCTTTGTATTCTTCACTGTATTGATGGTATTTTTTGATTTCCAACTTTGTTTTTTCCAGTTTATCAATTTCTTCATAAATGCGGCGGAGTTTCTTGTTATGAGTAGCTCTAAAGTATTTGCCACCGGTCGTTTGTGCTATCTCTTGTAGTAGTCCTTCGTCAATTTTTACTTCCATTTGCCGATATTGTTTACCAAAAGGAGTTTGTACAGGATAAGGAGCTGTGCCTTTCGACCCCACTCCAATGGTGTATACCCGGATATTAAATTTTTTAGCCATTTCAGATGCGGTATAGGGGTCGATACGGCCGGTATTATTGACGCCGTCGGTCAATAGAATAATAACTTTGCTCTTGGCTTCGCTGTCTTTTAAACGATTTATAGAGGTGGCTAAACCCATACCGATAGCGGTACCGTCCTTGAGCATACCACTTTTGATGTCTTGTAATAAATTTTGTACTACTTGGTGATCGGAGGTTAAAGGGCATTGGGTGAAGCTCTCTCCAGCAAACGTGATCAACCCAATACGGTCATTAGGACGTTCTTCTATAAAAGACGAGGCTACTTTTTTGGCAGCCCCGATACGGTTAGGTTTAAAGTCCTCGGCTAACATACTGCTTGAAATATCATGCGCTATAATGATATCAATCCCTTTGGTATGAACCTCTTTTTTGTTTGACTTAATACGAGGCCGGGCTAAGGCAATGATCAGCAGTGTTAATGCTAATAGTCGTCCTCCAACTAAGGCATGTCGTAGAACAGAGCGCCAGGTATGACCTTGTTGAATAAAGGGTTGGAGAGAGGGGAAACGAAGTTCAGGATAATGTTGTTGCTGTCGCCATATATACCATGCCAGGCAGAGCGGAATCAAGGCCAACAGGAAAAAGAAGTAGGGGTTTTTGAAAGTTATTTGAGACCAATATTCTATCATGTGTCCGCTGATTTAACGGTTGAGTTGGATTCATCATTTGAGGCTTCCCCGTCATTCTTTACACGCGGTCGTGTTGTTTTAACAAATTGATAGGCTTCCTGTAACCATTCGTAATTCTCATCGGTGGTAGGTTCATATTTTGCAAACTTGGCAAAGTCCGCGGTTTCAAGCATTTGTTGTAAGTTTTGTCGTAAGGAGCGGTCTAAGGAGATTTTTTGACGTAGGTACCCCAGTAATTCTCCTGTAGGAACTTCTAATGCTTTCACTTGGTAGCGACGCTCCAGGTATCGCCGCATAATATAAGAGAGACGGACGTAAAATTCTTTTACTTCTCCGCGTTGCCACATTTTCTCTTTTTCTAACTGGTACAGGGCATCGAAAGCTTCCTGGTGAGGGGGAAGAGAGGGGGCGGCAATTTTTTGAGTTGGGAGGGGTTGATGTTTCCTTTTTGAGTAAATATACCAACCGGTTGCTATTAATAGGATAATCACTATACCTCCTGCTATATAAGGCCATATCTCAGCGAAAGTGAGGGGAACAGATAAGGGAGGCTTGATAGATTTAATTTGTTGGGCGGTATCCACTCGCATACTATGAACACGAATTGGAATGGGTGAAGTATATGTTGTATCCAGCGGGGTTTGAGAAGGGGAGGTCAGGAAAGGCAGGGCGGGGATATGGTATTTCCCTGAATCAAAAATTATTAGGGTATACTGTCTTTTGATGGATCTTTTTCCCTTTTGCATTATAGTATCGTAGGGAGTGCGCTTAAGTACTTCAAACGGTCCTATTGAATCACCTACGAGTGGCCATTGAACATGGAGGGAAGAAGGATGCTGGGCGACAACAGTTAGTACAATCCAGTCCCCAATTAAGGCCTGTTGTGTGTCAACCGTAGCTTCTACTGATAAGGAATTGGACGTTTGCGTCTTTCCGCTGTATACAACCAGTAGTAATAATACGAGACTATATATCAGGGACCGATAATATTTTCGAGATAGCTGATGTCGAATCATCGCGTTTCACGGGCTTTAAAGAAGCTCATTAGTTTGGGAATATAAGATTCATCGGTTCGCAGACTGATTTTGTCCGCTTTACTTCTAAGGAACGCTTCTTCAAAATACTTTTTATGGCTTTGGTACCATTCTTGATAAGCTTGCTGGACCTTTTTACTACTGGTATCGACCCACCGTACTTGACCCGTTTCTGCATCCTTAACCCGGGCTAACCCTATATTGGGAAGTTGAGTTTCACGGGGGTCGTAAATACGTATTCCGATGACATCATGTTGGCGGCTTGCTATGGTGAGCGCGTTTTGATAGTTATTGTCAAAAAAATCGGAGAGCACGAAAGAGATAGCTCTCTTATTTAAGATACCACTCAAATATTCAAGTGCATTTTTTATATCGGTGCCGGTATGTACCGGCTCAAAATCTAATAACTCCCGGATAATGCGTAATATGTGAGAGCGACCTTTCTTGGGAGGAATAAATTTTTCAATGCGATCAGAAAAGAAAATAGCTCCTACTTTATCATTGTTTTGAATAGCTGAGAAAGCTAAGACGGCCCCCAACTCAATACTGAGATCTTTTTTCATTTTATGAGCAGTACCGAATGCTTCAGAAGCACTAACATCGAGTAGAAGCATAGAAGTGAGTTCCCTCTCTTCTTCAAACACTTTAACGTAAGGGTGATTGAAGCGAGCCGTCACATTCCAGTCGATAGTGCGTACCTCGTCACCGTATTGATATTCCCGTACTTCACTGAACGACATTCCCCGCCCTTTGAAAGAACTGTGATATTCACCGGAGAAGTGTTGGTGGGAAAGCTTTCGGGTTTTTATTTCTATTTTCCGAACCTTTTTTAAAAGTTCCTTTGTGTCCATTGTAATAGAAGTTAGGGCACTTCTGTCTCATTTAATATTTCATCTATAATATCTTCCGTAGTAACGTTTTCCGCTTCAGCTTCGTAACTGATACCAATGCGATGTCGCAACACGTCATGACAGATCGCTCGCACATCTTCTGGAATCACGTAACCGCGACGTTTTATAAAGGCATAAGCTTTGGCAGCTAATGCTAAGTTGATACTTCCCCGCGGGGACGCTCCGAACTCAATAAGGGGAGACAGTTTTTCTAAGTGATATTTGTCAGGTTGGCGGGAGGCAAAGACGATATCAATAATATATTGTTCAATCTTTTCATCAATGTATACTTTGTGGACCGTTTCGCGGGCTTTTAATATGTCTTTGGCTGATATGACACCTTTGGCCTTTGGAAATTCGGCTTTTAAATTCTGGCGCATAATTTTTTGTTCTTCCGCCTTGTTCGGGTAGTCGATAACGGTTTTTAACATAAATCGATCAACTTGCGCTTCCGGCAAGGGATAGGTTCCTTGTTGTTCAATAGGGTTTTGAGTGGCTAATACCAAAAAGGGTTCTTCTAAAGGAAAAGTAGATTCCCCGATGGTTACTTGTCTTTCTTGCATGGATTCTAACAAAGCACTCTGCACTTTGGCGGGGGCTCGGTTTATTTCATCAGCTAATACAAAATTTGCAAATATAGGACCTTTGCGCACCGTAAACTCATCTTTTTTCTGACTATAAATCATAGTCCCCACTAAATCTGCCGGCAAAAGATCAGGAGTGAACTGTATACGATTAAATGATCCCTTGACAGCGGTGGATAAGGTTTTAATAGCTAATGTCTTGGCTAAACCCGGCACCCCCTCTAACAAGATATGTCCTTTTGAAAGTAGACCTATCAATAGACGCTCCATCATGTTATGTTGACCGATAATTACTTTATCGATCTCCTTGTTTAGCGCGTCAATGAAAGCACTTTCTTTATGAATCTCTTCGTTTAAGGATTTAATGTCTTGACTGGTCAATGAGTTTTCAGTCATTATACTAATGTTTTATGATGAACTTTTATCTAATTAACCTCTGTGCCTTCAAAATATTATTTAAAATTGGGGAAAATCAAAATAAAGTGGAGTAGAACTAATATTGCCATAAGCGCTTTTTTCTTCACCTGTAAAGGGAAGCCTTCAATAAAATATAACGTTCGATGAGTGAATTAATAAAACTTGTATCGCCTGTCCTGAACTCCTTTCGCTTCTTTTAGTGCTTTCAGCAACTGTTTTCGAACTCGCGTTTCATACTGTCGCATCTGTTGGACTTGATAAGATTTATAGTTAGTGGTGGAAGGAGCCTTTTTAAAGGATTTTATTTGTATAACATAAACCCCGTTGTCACCAGCGATAGGTTGGGAAAGTTGCTGTGATGAAAGGCCAAACGCTTTTCCAACGACCCTAGGTTCTCGACCTACATCGGGCAAATAAGGATCAGCAAATGTTATATCGTAGGCGGAACTAATGTCTTTGTTAACAGATTGAGCTACTTCCATCAACTTATTGGAGTTTTTAACGGCAGGTTTAATGTTTTGAATAATTTTTTCTGCCTTTTTTTGTTGGCGCAGCTTTACTTTTACTTGAGGAGCTATTTCATCTGTCGGTACACTTCCTTTTTCATTAATATCGGTAATACGGGCAACGACGAAATGATCAGGGGTATTGATAACGCTGGAAATATCTCCTTTTTTGTTTTTATAAGTCCACGAAACAACAGGGCGAGCTGGTCCAATACCCACGATTTTATAATCGTTTTTCTTAATTTTATTAGCCTGACGCCGGGTAATATTATAAGATTTAAACAACCCCTCAAAATTACCTTTTCGTTGGGCTTTTCCTGCAAATTTAGAAGCTTTGGAAAAGATTTGATCTTCGGTTTGGGTACTCGGACGAAGCTTTCGTTGGACAGTAGCAAGTTGGACGGCCGGTTGGGTGGGATTGGATTCAAGAATTTCAATAAGGTGAAATCCGAAACGGGTACGAACCTTTAAAAGTTCTCCTTCTTGACCTTCATAAAAGACAGCGTCCTTAAAAGGCTCTACCATATCATCGGGTTGGATCCAACCCAGGTCGCCTCCTTTTCTTGCTGAAGCCCCGTCGGCCGAGTAGCGGCGAGCTAATGCAGCAAAGGAGGAGTCCCGTTCTTCAATATATTTTCGAAGTGTGTCGACTTGTTGCTTCGCTCGTTGTAAAGCATTACGTCCTCCTTCTCTTCGGTTGACGCGCACTAAGATATGGCGAACCTTGACAGAGTCTGCTATTTTTTTGCGGTTGAGTACTTTGGTTAATTTGAAAGATCCTTTCTCAAAATAGGGTCCCACAAGCTTTCCTGTATCTACTTGGAAAAAGGTATCTGCATAAGCTGTATTTAACCCTTCTTTAGTATAATAATCGTTGTCAAATGATTGGTCGGAATGTAAGTTGACAAAATTGGAGTCATTTTTGGCATTTTTAAAAGGTTGTACTTGATCCTTAATCCATTGCCGGGTGTCGGCAGTATCCTGAGAAGAAGGAATGATAGGGAAAGCGGCATATGTAATAGCACGGTTCTCCTGTTCTAGCTCGTATTTTTTACGATGTTGTTGGATGTAATTTTGAATATCATCGGCATTAATATGGATAGCCGTATCGGGAATGGAATTATAGGATTGGCGAATGTAGTCGAAGTTGACTTGTTTTGTTTGAGTAATTTTCTGTTTTTTAGCTTGCCAAGCCGGCACATATATGCCTTTAGCCACCGCATTTCGATATTTCGATTGGAGTGCCCCATTTTTAATCATGCGTTTTAAATGGTGCCACTGTTGGCGACTGCGCCCCGATTGATCGCGATTCATGTTTTGTACAAAACGGGTCACTTGCATCGGGTCAAAAGAACCCGTTTCAGGGTTGGTAAAAAATTGGCGAGCTAAAGGATGAGGATTAGGACCCCGGAGAAGTTGTTCGAGCTCCGTAGCTGTTACTTTTATTCCCAGCTTCTTGTATTGCTGCCCAAAAAGTTGGTCTCTTACTATTTTACGCCAGGTTTCATTTCGTATTTTTTGTTGAGCAACATCATTTTGGCCTATAGCTCCCATAAAGAGTTGGCGAGTTTGTTGCTCTTGATTCAACCGCTGGCTGAATTTTTTATAAGAAATTTCTTTTCCATTGATGATGCCTACTGTATTATCGGATCCTCCCAACAGATTGGAGTTAGAATTCATGGCATCCATCAACACAAAAGCCAATAAGGCTATCCCGATCACCAGTATAAGAATGGTAGAATGTTGTCGTATTTTACCTATTACAGCCATTTACGTTGATTTATAGCGCAAAATAAGGAGATTATCAAGTATTATCAAAACTTTCGTCCAAATTTATGCGTTTAGAAACCCGTTTGATTGGTAAAATCTTACTCACGGACTTTTAGTTTAACCGTGTCAATCTTGTTTTGCTTGCTTTTTAATATTGTGATATCAAAGTTATCAATGCGTATCCGCTCATGTTCTTTCGGTATACTCTCGTATTCATTGATAATAAATCCGGCAATAGTTTCATAGTCTCCCGTTGGTAAATTCAGTTGGTAACGTTCATTGACATAGTCGATCTCTAACCGGGCCGAAAAGATGTATGTGTTTTCATTGATAGAGCGTTCGATAAGCTGTTCTTCATCGAACTCATCCTCAATCTCACCAAAAATTTCTTCTATGACATCCTCCAGGGTAACGATACCGGCTGTGCCACCAAATTCATCAACAACCCAGGCAATGGTTTTTTGTTCTTTGGTTAAAAGGTCCAGTAACTCAATAGCTGTCATGGTTTCGGGGACAAGTGGAATCGACATAACGATGGAATGTATATTCTGGGGTTGTTGAAGCATAGCATAGTGATGTACATAACCGATCACATTGTCAATCGATTTGTTATAGATGATTATCTTTGAGAACTTGGTTTTAATAAAGGATTTCTTTAGGTTTTTAATATCATCATTAACATCCACTCCTTCAACTTCTGTACGGGGAACCATACATTCCCGAACTTTTACATCGCGCAGGTAGAGTGCTTTTTGAAAGATCTTAGGGTCAATATTGGCTTCTTGCTTTAATGTAGTTTTGTCACTTTCCCGAAAAATGTATTCTAAGTCCATCTTCCCAAAAAGTGAGCTATTTTCCTGGGGGACGCGCCCTGCAATTTTAAGTATTGTGTTGGACAACCATACTGAGAAAACGACGATGGGGTAAAGCAAATAATAGGTTAATCGAAAAGGAATAATAAAAACGGATAAGATGAGGCGGGGGTTCATGCGAAAGAGCACTTTGGGCAGGTATTCCCCGGTCACAAGTACAATGAGAGTAGAGATCAGTGTTTGCGAAAAGATAAGGGGAAGTTGGGTATGGAGGGAAGGAGGCAATAACTGTAAAAGCGGAGCTTTCAGCACTTTAGCCATTACAATACCGTAAACCACTAATGCGATGTTGTTGCCTACCAGTGATGTACCGATGAAGTGGGCGGGTTTTTGAACGAAATAGGCTAATAAACGTCCCGGCCAAGCGCCCTTCTTTTGCATTAATTCTATGCGAAGCTTGTTAGCTGAAACAAAGGCGATTTCCATTCCGGAAAAAAAAGCCGAAAATAAAAGCGCTATAATGATAAGCACTATATCCGGCATGGCATATTTAATTCAACTTCAGCAAGGTTAAAAATTGAGATAAATATAATATTATTGCGATCCAAATCCATCTTTTTTTGTTACAAAGGAAAATTATGAAGGTCCGGCAGTGGGAGATTTTTGGGCTGTATCTGATGCTGCCTTATCCATATTAATGGTCCCTTTTATGTCTTTGATTTTGTAATTAGTGAGATCTTGATTCGCTACCAACCCTTCGCCATAGATAATTTCATCTTTAGTGGTAATTTTTACGAATTTATCAGTATAAATTTCCTCTCGTTTCTCATCCCATATTAATTCTTCAGCATTTAACTTCTCCCCCTTTTTATTGATGACTTGCACATCGTCTCGGACTAACATTTCTTTATCGTTCTGGTAATTGACTCCATAGTTAGCAGTTAATGTACTTTTTACCGATAAGTCGGGATTATAAAATAGAAGTTTAAGTCCTTCCGGCATTTCTGTATAGGGTTCTTTCGTTATATGGCGGATCATCTTAGGGGCTTTTACTTTAGCTCGCAAAAGTCCATTCTTTTTGTATTTAATGGTAACGTGGTATACTTTTTCTGTTTGAGCTGCTTTTTTAGAAGCGATACGTTCGACCTTTTTAATATCCGATTTGCATCCTCCTAACAAAACTATGAGGCCAAGAAATATACATGAGAAGCGTACCATAATAGCAGCTAACATAATAAGCTATTCACTATAGCGAACCTTGGTTTCGCGATTGATCCAGCAATTATCCACTTTGTATGTGTCTCCTTCTTTTAGGTTTCTCATAAAACAATCTTCTTTAGAAGGTAAGTATTCATTATAGTTGCTAATTTTCTTGTTAGCCAATTTTTTTACACTGGGATCCACGGACTTGGCCTTTTCATACATATCCATAGCGGGCCATATCACAACTTGACTTTTAAAACCTTTGCCGGGGCCACAGAGGTCACCGCTGGCTGCATATAAGTCGCCAATAAGTATATAAGGGTCTCCCCAGTTAGGACGATATTCCAGTGCTTTATTAGCATATTGCCGAGCCTTCGGATAACTACTGAGTTTTTGATGGTAGAGTTGGGCTAAAGAATAGTAGTATCGCCCTTTTTTATGCTTGTCTTCCGAAGTTTTAGCAGCTTTCTTATAATATTGTGCTGATTTTTCAAAACTGCCTTGAGCTTTATAAGAGCGGGCTAAATGGAAGGCTTTTTGTGGGGTGGGGTTATGTTTGAAAAGCTTCAGCGTCACTTCACTAAATAAGGTATCTCCTTGACAATCGGCATTTTTCATGAGCCCGAACATATTTTTCCACAATAGAGTGTCCTTGGGATGTTTGCGATAACGGTCGACATAAATGGACTTAGCATCTTGGCAACTCTGAATGAGTTTTATCTTTTTAAGGAAGTTGTTAATTCGCTGCTCAGCATCTTTGTATTTAGCCGCGTATTTGGTGTTATTGGTAACGTGATGACCAATGATACTGCTTACTTTAGCATAAATCTTGAGCGTTTTATTTTTATCTATAATCTCATTTTTATAGGCGCGTACTGCTGTGGCAAAATAAATGGGCAAAATATAGTAGCCGGTTTGTTTGCCGTCTAATTTCACGGCCTCTTGGAAGGTCTGTAGAGTTTTTTCTACAGCTTTGGGGCGATATTTATACATGCGAATTCCCTTCCGACCTAAAACATCTCCTTTTCTACCAAAACATTTCATCCGCTGGTCATAGAGCATTAATAGGGTGTCAACATAGGCTTGCTTTTTATCAGGGTGCTGTTCAATCTGATGTTCCATTAGTTTGGTTCCGTCAATATAAATGCTCTCTAAAGCGCCGGGGGCATGGTTGAAAACATAGCGCCATTCCGGAAGAGCATCGTTATAAGCATTCTGTTCCAACTCTTCAGTGTATAAAGAATAGTTTTGTACGGCCTTCACACTATCTTTTCCCCATTTGGGCTTGCAGTCTTTCAATTCAATATCGTAGAGTTTATCACCATTTTGGGGGAGTTCAAAGCTTAAATTGATCGGTAAAAGAAAGAAGAAAATAATGCTAATTGATATTAAAGAGTGACGCATAGTTAAAGGTTTTTAGTCGATTTTACTTTTTTGAAACCATTTATCGTTAAAAGTAAACCCTAAAGTAGTTATAAAATAGCTTTCACTAATATTATTATTGGTTAACCCTCCTTTTCTCCCTATCTCCACACCGATGTTTATTGTTGACAGCACTTTTTTAACAGGTAATCCTAACCCAAAATTTATGCCAAAATGCGAAAGTTTGTGTTCATTAATAGATAAATGCCCTGTTTCATAAAAACCGCCCAACCGGTAATTTATCCTGTTTAAATAATTATTAATAGCTCGGGGGTTGGGAGTTAACTCTCCTCCTACGGTCATTCTTAAATTATCGGACAAATTATTAGGCCGACCGAAGAGATTAAAGGAGGACCATTTTTCATGGGTGATATCTAAGCCAATATACCAATTTTCTTTCTTTTTCAATCCCACCCCTATTCCTATTTGTGTAGGGTAATTCATACGACCCTGGAGCGTATCGCTTTGCAATGTATCTTTTACATTGGGAGTCACCGTTCCTCGTGAATTTTCTTGTAGTTCATAAACTTCTATCATTTTATTTTCTTGCGCCCATAGTTTCTGTTGTAATGTAGCCATAACACCTGCCGTGAGCTGAAAATCCTTAAACTTCCGTGTGTATTGTAAACCTACATCGAATAAGAAATCATTGACAGATAAGCGAGAATTTTTGCGAATGCTAAAGTGAGTGGAGTTGGAGGGGTATTCAATATTTTCTTGGTGATTGATATGGCCGAAGATATAGTAAGCACTGACCCCGATAGAAAGTTCGTTTTTTGAGGAGTCCTTGGGGTTAAAAGGCCACAGGCGATAACCATTGGAAAAGTGGAGTCGATATAAGTCGCCCTTGCCTTGATAAGCATGAGTGAGTGAATCTCCATTGTTAAAAGGTTCCTTTTTGACGACTCGGTAGGCTACTTTATTAAAAGGCATGATGCCAAAACTGCTTCCCCAACGGTCTGTAACAGGGAAGCCGAGCGCTAAGTATCCCGGTGAAGCATTATATTGCTGTTGTTCGAGCCCGTTGCTATTGATGGTATTAGTTTTGGCCCGAATTCCAAATTCGAAAGCGGTCCAGTTCAATGCATGGTGAGAAGCGGGGTTTTTCAAGTTAATACTCTTGTCATTTTGCATCCCGTATCCAATATCCCCCATCCCATTTTGACGGGAAAAGGTGGTAGGCTGTATGGTTCCCAACCCAAAATAAGTAATGGGGCTGGCTGTTTGCCCATAAATAGAGGTACTTCCTCCTACAATCATAATCAACAATAGACTACTTATCACAACGATACATCGACCCAGCATACTCTTATTCTTTTTTTTCTTTTTTTGCTTCATGATAATTCAAAATCTTGTTCAATCCATACAACACTAAGTTAGGGATGACAAATATTTTACTTTTTAGTGGTCTTTCAAAAAATTGGGCATCTCCGCCGGTTAAAACCACCTTTAAGTCGTTGAATTGCGATCGATATTGATCTACCATTCCCTCTACCTCGTAAAGGGCACCGTAAAAGGTGCCTTTCATAATACTTTCCGCAGTGTCCTTCCCTGTAAAATCGTCACCTTGGAATTCAGATTGTAACGAAAATGACGATAGTTGTTTTGTATCTATTAACGGTAATTGTGTTGTAAAATTATGTAGTGCTTGAAATCGTAGTTTTAAGCCGGGGGAGATTCCTCCTCCCAGGTAGATATCATTATTATTAATAAAGTCGTAGGTGAGGCAGGTGCCGGCATCTATCACAAGTACATTATGAGAGGGAAAAAAACTGTTGCCCCCGACTGCTAATGCTAGTCGATCCATCCCCAATGTATCTGGCGACTTATACTCATTTTTGATCGGCAGTGAAGTACGGGGAGTAAGCAAATCAAACTGATAGTTTCCGGATAAGAAGGTGGACAACTCTTCAATGTCGCCTTTAACCGAAGCCATCATAGCCTTTTTGATATCATAATTTTGGGCAAACTTTTTGAGCGACTTGAGAGGCAAAGAGGCTTCTGAAGATACTCCTACATTAAAAGAGGTTACCTCTACCAGTTCCTCTGGATCGAAAACGGCTGCTTTTAAAACGGTATTACCTACATCAATAACAAGGTGCATAGCTAATAAATATGGTTTGTAACCCTGCTGTCGGGGTTAAAGTGTTTTGGTCTTTTGAAGATCATGAATAACGTAGGTTACGACGCCCCACACTTCAAAGTCCATGGATTCAGTGATTTTAATAGGAGAATATTGTGAGTTTTCGGGCATCAAGAATAGTTGATGTTCCATTTTGCGGATACGTTTGACGGTCAGTTCTCCATTAATAGCGGCAATAACAATCTGTTGGTCCTTAGGTTTTTTGGCCCGGTCTACAATTAAAATATCACCGGAATGAATGCCGATATCCGTCATGGAGTCCCCTGAAACTCTTACAAAAAAGGTGGCGGCAGGATGTTGTATTAAAAGCTCGTTTAAGTCGAGCTTGTCTTCTATATAGTCGTCAGCGGGGGAAGGGAAACCAGCCTCAACCCGGGCCGTAAACAGGGGAAGCTTGAGATCGGTGTTGTAATCGACGGGAATAAACTTTAATAGAGGAGAAGGAGAAGAATTGTCTTTATTCATGGTACGGTAAAGTATTTCGGATGTGGCCCAAAATTAAAGAAATTTGTAGAGATATAGGCGTGTTGCGGCTGAAGTTATTGGAGGCCGCTTCTTTGTTTTATGTGTTTTTTTCTGAAGGCTTTTTCCGGGAAGTAGGGATCTTGTATAGCGGACGGGCAGGTTTGTAATGTTGCGTCAATCGGGAAACAATAATAATCGTTAGGAGTCCGCTGACCATTGCTAAAGTTCGGAAAGGGAACATAATGGTACCATTCTCGATCATAGGATATTCAAAGAGGCGAGGGAGGTTAAGGGCAGGTTCACCGGCACTGATACGAAGGATAAAGGATACGATTAAGCCGGCCAGCGAACCATACGCGTTGGCCTTTTTATCAAAAAGGGAAGTTACTAATTGGGGAAAGAGGATAGTATAAACCAAGTCACTACATAAGAACCATAAGACGTATACACTTTTAATTTCCAATGCAATGAGGGTACCGGCAATACCAATGATCCAGATAGCTCGTTTGAGCACTTTGTGTAACTTCTCCGCTGTAATGTCAGGGTTGAAGATGCGCCGGTAGATGTTCCACGAGGCCATAGAGGAAGCTGACAAAATGGAGGAGTCGACGGAGGACATAACGGCAGCGGCGATGGCCCCGAGGCCGATCGTAGCGATAACAGGGTTCGTCAGGTAGCGTACTACATAGGGCAGGACGAGGGCAGGTTCCTCAGGGGCAGGGACACCAATTGACTGCCAGGAAACCACGTCTCCGATTATACCTATGGTAATAGCAGGGATAGCCGCCAGGATACACACGAAGCCGGCTACGATAGAGAGGCGGCGGGCAGTGGCCGGATCCTTGGAAGAAAGAACGCGTTGGAAATAGACTTGCCAGGGGATGCCTCCCAGGGCCAGGAGTAATGCTGAATCCCACCAGAACCAGTAGGAGTGACCCCATTGGGGATGGCGCCATCCATCGAGCGGAGGGAAAAGGTTGCTGAAAACGCCTTTACTATCTTGGTAAGCTTGCCACATATGCTCCAACCCGCCCACATGTTGGAGAGCGAAAGGAATAACTAATCCTAATCCGAAAAATATGAGTATCAACTGGATTACATCAGTAAAAGCGACCGCCCAAAGCCCTCCCACTGCTGTATAAGCGATAGCAATAGCTGCTGATACGATAATGGCGGAGTTAAACTCTAGTCCTAAAACGGTACCGAAAGTAGTACCGAGTGCTGTAAGGATGGCAGCAGTCCAAAATAACTCGCCTAACATAGCGGGAATGGATAACACGGCAGCCATTTTTTTTCCGAATCGCTGTTCCAGGGGGTCGATAACGGTGGTAAACCGGAGCCGTCGCATTTTTTTGGCAAAAAATATCCCGCCGAGGATTAAACTCATGGCATATCCCCAGGGGGCCTGTACCCACGCCAATCCATCAGAGGCGGCATACTCGGCGGCACCATTGATATAACCTCCGCCCACCCATGTCGCACTCATTGTAAATATGGCTATGCCAAGCGGTATAGAACGACCGGCCAG
>CAZIGO010000010.1:26057-27422 GCA_964538595.1 uncultured Chitinophagales bacterium
CGGTAACCTTGCGAACATGGGAGGCATAAAGACCGATATAAAATATGATAGCGTAAAAAACCATCATGGAGATATAGCCCGGCCAATAAAGCGACCGCTTAGTATCTAAATATTCGGCCCCAAACCCAATCAATAGCAATGCCCCTACCAGGTAAAGGATGGGAGTAATAGAGGGTAAGGAAGCTTTTATCCGCATAAATAGAATTTTCTCTCTTCCAATACTGCTTAAAAGCGAAACCTTAAAATAGGGAGTTTATCACTCTATACCAAATAGATAACAAACAAGGGGGAGTGACCCAGCGCTGTTGGGATAAATGAAGAGACTATTTATGCCCGAAATTTTGAGTAGCTTTGGCCCGCGGTATTTCGTTAAGAGGGTACGTGTAATTACGGCTGGCAACGCCACATCCCAAATGAGTATAATGGGGGTTGAGTATGTTCTTTCGGTGGGGAGGTGAGCTCATCCAGAAATCAACCAAGGCCCTGGCAAAGGATTGATAAGTATGGATCGGAACTTTTTTGGTAAGGAGACCGAACAGAAGAGGGCGATAAAAGACCGTTTTACCCTCTTCTTGTTTTTTTATTAAAGATTTCCCACCCTCATACTGAATAAAAAATGCATCGGATACATTCTCGCCATAAGAGGAAGAAGACCAGCCTGCTTCCTTTAACCGATCTTTTACCTGCTGTAAATCTTTGTTGTGGGGATTTTTATGACCTAAAAATTTATGTTTTACCATTTGTTGACTATGAGCCATAGCCGCATCGAGTAAGGGGTCAGAAAATTTCAGTGGAGGCTTGGAGTGACGGTGACGTTGCCGGTTAGTTTCATGAAATACGGCTGCATTGAGCAGTCGATAGTCAATGGCTTCTAAATTGATCGGTTTATTGACGATCGAAAGTTTGAAAAAAGTTTGGTGATTATATTTGGTGTAAAGTGTATCTTGGCTTTTTACATGAAAACAACAAAGTATGACCAACCCCATTGCGAGTGTTCGAGGTAATAAAGAAGGCGCCCTGTAAAATTGATGGAGAGGGATAAGGGTCGATACTGTTACTGTATTCGGAAATATTGTGACAACCATGTATGTTAATAATTTACATTTGTCATTTAAGTGGGATTTTAATAATTTATGTTTGCTTATGAACAGCGTATAAAATTTAATCACTTTTCATGCAAGACATGAGACATACTTTTCTTTTGTTTTTATTGTTGTTTGTTGGTTTAGTCAGTGGTCCTTTTACGATAGCGGCCCAGTCGGTTCATCCTGATTATAAAGATGGGCAAATATTTGTAAAGTTACAGGGGGACAAAGTAAAAAGTTTACCCGATTATCAAGCGGGTATGGACGAACAACCACATCC